>NZ_PJBL01000078.1:0-498 GCF_002836135.1 Shewanella sp. GutCb
TCCAGGCGCCACTCTTTCTAAGATGGGTCTCGAAAGAGAGTGAACAGCCCGTTGCTAACGCAACGGGCTTTTTTACGTCTGCGATTTGGGCGTTTTAAGTTGATGAATTGCCGGAACGACAGAATGCAGTAGGCAAGATATTAGTGCTATGGCCGGAACTCAGAGCTAAGAGGGATTGGGTTTAAGATCCTGCTTAGTCTAGCGGCTCTGTTTCATGCTGTTTAATTCGATTCTGTTTTATAGCGATCCCCTTATTAGTCGCTTATTTTGTTGATAATAAGAGGCTGACAAAAGCGAATGATCATGGGTGATACAGCGATGCAAACCTGAGGCATAAAGCTCAAAGTAATGATTATCCTGCCCTGCAAGTTTCCAATACTGTACTAGAATAAGGTTCCCCTACCGAGATTGCCTCATCAATTGAGGCGTGAATTGTGGGTAACACTGTGGATAAGTGGTGGGTAGGGTGTGGCTATCCCGTATCTGTTAAAAAAGGCA
>NZ_PJBL01000079.1:0-481 GCF_002836135.1 Shewanella sp. GutCb
AACAGTGATATCAGCGTCATCTCCAACTGGTGTGACTTCAATCGTTAACGTGGCAGTCGAGCCAGTATTGGTGGTGTAAGTAATAACAGGAACGCTGCCATTCCAGTTTTCATTTGGGGTAAAGGTGTAAGAGCCATCTTCATTGATAACGAGAGAGCCACCATCGAGTTCTACCGTGCCGCCTGCAGTAACACTTTGGCCGTCGACTTCAAAGCTAACGACGGTTAGAACGCTGTCTACATCAGCATCGTTATCTAATACATTGCCAGTGGCAACGCTGTCTTCGTCGATAGTTTGGCTGTCGTTGGCTAATAGACTAGCGTCATCAACAGGCGTGACTTCAAGGGTCAATGTCGCTGTTGAACCGGTATTGGTGGTGTATGTAATAACAGGGACACTGCCATTCCAGTTATCATTTGGAGTGAAGGTGTAAGAGCCATCTGCATTGATAACGAGAGAGCCAGCTTCAAGTTCTACTGTG
>NZ_PJBL01000080.1:0-433 GCF_002836135.1 Shewanella sp. GutCb
GAGTTGTTGATAATCTGCCACCAGTTCATAGTGACCTGATTTTCCCGCTTCAAGATAAGCGAAACCGTTATCTAGGCCTAACTGGTGTGCCTGGAATTTGGCCTTGTAGCCTGATTTATTTCGATAATTGAGGTCGGCATCCACACTGGCATTCGCGCCGTCTTTGTCAGTTCCGAACGCATTACCGGAGTGAATGTCATCACTGTCAATATAGGCGGCATTGACCCCGATAGTGCCGGTATAGCCTTCGACTTGTGGACAGCGTTTACACTGAAATACTTGCTGTTTAACAGTACTGGTATTGGCCTTATTTACGCCAAAGTCAGCCGCCATTGCAGAGCCTGTTATCGCACCCGATATGGTGAGAAGTGATAACGTGATGAGGTTAAATTTGAATCTCATTTGAGTTACTCCTGGTTAGCGCTGCAGCTTG
>NZ_PJBL01000081.1:0-433 GCF_002836135.1 Shewanella sp. GutCb
CAGTTGTTGATAATCTGCCACCAGTTCATAGTGACCTGATTTTCCCGCTTCAAGATGAGCGAAACCGTTATCTAGGCCTAACTGGTGTGCCTGAAATTTGGCCTTATAGCCTGATTTATTTCGATAATTGAGGTCGGCATCCACACTGGCATTCGCGCCGTCTTTGTCAGTTCCGAACGCATTACCGGAGTGAATGTCATCACTGTCAATATAGGCGGCATTGACCCCGATGCTTCCGGTATAGCCTTCGACTTGAGGGCAGCGTTTACACTGAAAGACTTCCTGTCTAACTGTACTGGTATTGGCCTTGTTTACGCCAAAGTCAGCCGCCATTGCAGAGCCCGTTATCGCACCCGATATGGTGAGAAGTGATAACGTGATGAGGTTAAATTTGAATCTCATTTGAGTTACTCCTGGTTAGCGCTGCAGCTTA
>NZ_PJBL01000082.1:0-426 GCF_002836135.1 Shewanella sp. GutCb
AGCCAGTTGGAGCTGGGGCTTCGTGCCGCAAGTCAATGACTATGGTACCTTCGGCATTAATGCCACCACCGGCGTCTGGAGTTACACTCTAGCTAATAACGCCTTGGTTGATGCCCTCGCCTCCGGTGAAACTCACGACGAGACCTTCTTGGTCACCGTCACCGATGAGTTTGGTGCATTCAGCACTCAAATTGTCACCGTGACCGTCACTGGTACCAACGATATTCCGTTGATCACTTCCACCATTGCCGATGCGACTGGAGATGTCCTAGAAGCGGGTGTCATGGATGGCGGTAATGATCCAGAGCCAGGCAGTCTCACCACGGGCGGCACCTTAACCGCCAGTGATGTCGATAACGGAGCCAGTTGGAGCTGGGGCTTTGTCCCTCAAGTCAATGACTATGGTACCTTCGGCATTAATGCCAC
>NZ_PJBL01000083.1:0-415 GCF_002836135.1 Shewanella sp. GutCb
AAAAATACATAGACAGCCATAGTTAATGGCCTCAATAGCGACCTTCTACTATGCTTTGAACGAGCATTTAACAAGGAGGTTGTATGCCGCGCCCAAGACGAACCCTAATTAGCATTGAAGACACTCCCTATTACCACTGTTGCAGCCGAGTTGTTAGGCGCGCTTTCTTGTGTGGCGATGATAAATACTCAGGTAAGAACTACGACCATCGTCGTGGTTGGGTAGAGGAGCAAATACTTAAACTCTCCGAGGTGTTTGCTATTGATGTAGCGGCTTACGCAGTGATGAGTAACCATCTGCATATTGTGCTTTATATTGACCTAGAGACGGTGAACAACTGGTCAGATAGAGAGGTTGTTTTACAATGGCATAAGCTATTTAATGGCACGGCGCTAACGCAAAAATTCGCCAAAGG
>NZ_PJBL01000084.1:0-412 GCF_002836135.1 Shewanella sp. GutCb
GCCGTTGCTAAGTTAGAGCAAGACAACAAAGAGCATTTTACCAGTGACGGCAAGCCTCAATGTGATGTGCTGGGTAAGTTGATGGGCAAACCGATGTCTGCCAGTGAACGCGATAGTTTGTGGAGTGTCTTTAAGGCCGAGCAAGCCGCGACTCTGGACACTGAGTAATGACGGCAGCGACTCTCGTCAGTGTTTACGCCAGCAGTGCGCAGATGGTGGCGCGTTTTGGCGAGGATGAGCTTGTTTCGCTTACCGACCGAGATGGCACGGCAGGTGCCATTGTGGCCAGAGTGCTGGATGTGGCACTCAATGATGCCACCGCGCTCATCAATGGTTATCTGGCTGGACGCTATACGTTACCGCTACCTACGCCACCGGCAATGCTCGAACGTCTTTGCTGTGATATCGCCCG
>NZ_PJBL01000085.1:0-386 GCF_002836135.1 Shewanella sp. GutCb
CTGCCAGCGGTAACCGTTTGGCCATCGACTTCAAAGCTAACCACGGTTAAATTGCTGTCTACATCAGCATCGTTATCTAATACGTTGCCAGTGGCAACGCTGTCTTCGTCGATAGTTTGGCTGTCGTTGGCTAATACACTGGCGTCATCAACTGGCGTAACTTCAATCGTGAGTGTTGCTGTTGAGCCAGTATTGGTGGTGTATGTAATGACGGGAACGCTGCCATTCCAGTTTTCATTTGGGGTGAAGGTGTAAGAGCCATCTGCATTGATAACGAGAGAGCCGCCTTCAAGTGCTACCGTACTGCCAGCGGTAACCGTTTGGCCATCGACTTCAAAGCTAACCACGGTTAAATCGTTGTCTACATCACCATCGTTATCTAATAC
>NZ_PJBL01000086.1:0-385 GCF_002836135.1 Shewanella sp. GutCb
GATTACAGATTAAATTGAAACGCGACATTAGCTCAGTTGGTAGAGCGATACCTTGCCAAGGTATAGGTCATCAGTTCGAACCTGATATGTCGCTCCAATTTAACACCGGCGCGATGGCAGAATGGCTATGCTGCGGATTGCAAATCCGCCTATCTCGGTTCGACTCCGGGTCGCGCCTCCAAAGATTAAGAGTTTGATGAGTGGTTAAGCAATTAACTACAGTGTTTCTACCGATAACACGTATCATCAAAATCAACGAGTTTGCCCGAGTGGTGGAATCGGTAGACACAAGGGATTTAAAATCCCTCGCTTAATAGGCGTGCCGGTTCAAGTCCGGCCTCGGGTACCATCATTTAAGCCTCGACATTAGTCGGGGCTTTTTTGT
>NZ_PJBL01000087.1:0-375 GCF_002836135.1 Shewanella sp. GutCb
TGTCCCACGTACATCAGGCGTAGCCCGCTCTGACATCTCAATCACGTACAATTTTGGCAATCGCCTTGGTGTCTTGTCATCCAGCTCTGAAAGCTTAAGCAGCCCCTCCACCTCCAACCATGGAGCATCTTTTGGGGTAAGCTGAGTAATCAGTGGGGTGACTAAATCGAGCATCAGATAAAACCCTTAGATTGGCGACGGTT
This sequence comes from Shewanella sp. GutCb, assembly GCF_002836135.1. Lineage (NCBI taxonomy): Bacteria > Pseudomonadati > Pseudomonadota > Gammaproteobacteria > Alteromonadales > Shewanellaceae > Shewanella > Shewanella sp. GutCb. Next base: position 204 of record NZ_PJBL01000087.1, read on the forward strand.
AAACACCGCGCCGTCACTCTCAATCGTGGGCAAGTCATTACTTACCGGGCTTTCACCCTGTGTTGTAATACCGAGAGTTATTTTACCAGCCGCCACTTTTTCCAAGAACCGCACTGCATCGTCAAAGCGCTTACTTACTTGCTCGCTGGCCCCGTTGTCATACAGGCCATAG
>NZ_PJBL01000017.1:0-223633 GCF_002836135.1 Shewanella sp. GutCb
AATTATTTAAGTTACCCCAGCTAAAGCGCCACCAAAAATGAAACATTTACATTACAAACAAGAAGATTTTACCCTAACGCAGAAAAACGTCATTCACTAAATTAGAACAAGCACTTACAACTGGATCGCTGATAAACACTACAGTTAAGTACCCACTAAGTCGTACCTCTAACTAGGTATTTGTTAGATTTTTCTTATTTTGTTAACAACTCACTTTTGTAAATTTATTGATCACACTCACGTTGTTGTTAATAAAATGTGTAGCAACAACATCCCTCATGTTAATAATGCACCCGTTCCATATTAATAAGACTAGATGAGTTTAATTAATATAGAAAACAAATTAGACAAATCTATAGTACAAATAAAAATAAACATTTTAACGCATAAGATAAATCTAAATAAGTAAATAATCAAAAGTAAAATAACAAATATAGTTATTTAAAGGAGTTATGATGAGATTACAAAAGCTTGCTATCGCTGTAGCAGTAATGACTGCATTATCCGGTTGTAATAGTGATGACGATTCAGCTAAGACCTGTTCTGATGGTACCATTTTAGATACAAACACTAATACTTGTGTCACTGTTCCACCTGTCGTCGTACCGCCAGTCGTCGTACCACCAGTCGTAGTGCCACCAGTAGCGACTGATTTCTACAATAGCGACAACTGGAAAGAAACCTTCCCTGATCAGCATACTACTTGGCTAGAAACTGAAGAAACTAACCCAGTATCAGGCGTACCAACTGATATATTGGAAATAAATCCAAACCTAGTGAGTGCATGGGCGGGTTACGGTTTTGCTAAAGACTACAACCGCGCTCGCGGTCACCAGTTTGCACTAACGGACATTATCAAAACTCTTCGTACTGGCGCTCCACTGGTAGGTCACGACGGCGTCGTTGTTGGTGAAGCGATGAAAGCAAGTTGCTGGTCTTGTAAATCTCCTGACGTAGCCCGTATGTATGACGAGGTTGGCGAAGGGAAATTTGCTGATAACGGCTGGTCTGTTTGGGGCAAAGAGATGACTAACGTCATTGGCTGCGCCGACTGTCATGAATTAGGCGAAAATACACTGCGCCTAAGCCGTCCATACACAGAACGTGCAATGGACAAAGTTGAGCTTACCTTTGCGGCTCAAGACCACACTGTTCAAGCTGGTCAAACTTGTGCTCAGTGCCACGTAGAATACTACTTCGACGGCGGCGATTCTAAGAAAGTACGTTACCCGTGGGATCATTGGGTACCCGCTGTTGACACCGATTACGCAAATGTTACTGACTACCAAGGGACTGATAATCTTTATAAAGGTTACGCAGCAGAAGCTCAGCTAGCTTACTACGACAACATCGACTTTAAAGATTGGACTAATGCCATCTCTGGTGCACCGTCGCTAAAAGCGCAACACCCTGAGTTTGAAAACATGTCAGACCGCGCTAAACACAAAGGACCAAACCATTTAGAGTTTAGCTGTAATACCTGCCATATGCCTAAATCGACTAACTCTGAAGGCCAAGAGTACTCAAACCATAAAGTCACATTTGACGCAGACAAGCTACCCGCAAATTGTACTGCTTGTCATAATGCCGACTATTTAGATATAGACACTATCATTGCTGATCGTAAAGCTGAAATCGATAAATTGCGTTTTGAAGCAAACGGTACCGACCCTCGTCTAACCGAAGTACATTTCAAAGCACAAGCAATTTGGGCTGCAAATGGCATTGAAGGTCTAGACGCTGGCAAAACTATTGGCGAAGCTAAAGCGGCCTATGAAGGCGCACTTGCTGCAGGAAACGAACTGGCTACTGAGATGAACAGCTTATTGGGTCAAGTGCGTAACGCACAATGGTTCTGGGACAGTGCAACCGCATCTCACGGTATCGCTGCGCATAACCCTGAAGAAGCTAAACGCTTACTGACTAAAGCTAATGCGATTCTAGGTGCGGCTATCATTGAAGCTGATACCTTGCTAACTAAGTACGCACCAGAGTATACGTACGACGCTACTCAGTACGATACTAAAGCAAAAGTACAACCTCTTGCTGGTCTTAATTTAGAAGCTATGAAAACAGCTAAAGACAAGTTCGTTGAAGAGCGTGTTAAAAAAGAATGGCCTGCTGAGCTACGTTAATCACGAATGTAGTTAAGTAACCTATTGTCTTCGACCTAAAATGCCAGTCCTCCCACCGACTGGCATTTTTTTTATCTCTGCTATTTATGATTATTTTTCCATTAAGAACGGAAGGTCAATAATCACCACCGCATTAGCGAACTATGTTGAGTTCACCTTTCTTATCGCCATCATCACATCGATACCCAAATGAAAGATCAGTAGTTAAGCAACACATCAATTAAGAATTACTTAACACATCATTAAAAACAGTAAACTATTCTTACCTTTCGATTGGTTTTAACATTCACTGTCGAATCTTTATTGTTACTTGTTGTTACTTGAATATACCCCACCTATTCCTGTTCTCCATTTAATCAATAAACAGGAAATCAAAGTAAATGAAATCAATAACTTTAAGGCTAACGCCAATAAGTTTACTCATATCAGTGGCCCTGGTATCTTCATCTTTTGCCTATGCTCAAGCTAAAGATCTCGATCCGCGTAGTGAGCAGTATGCTAAGAAGTATCCAAAACAGTACCAAAGCTGGAAAAAAACCACTGATTACAGTGACAAACCAGATGAAGTAGCTGAAGACCCAAATCTTGCAGTCTTATGGGCAGGTTATGCCTTTTCAAGAGATTATACCCGCGCCCGCGGCCATCAGTACGCCGTTACCGATCTCAGAGAAACGCTCAGAACCGGTACACCTGATGCAGAGCATCCAGACATGATGCCAATGGCATGTTGGAGCTGTAAGGGACCCGATGTACCAAGAATGATCACTGAGCAGGGAGAAGATGGATTCTTCGAAGGTCAGTGGAGTAAAGGTGGCCCTGAAGTCGTCAATACTATCGGTTGCCAAGATTGCCACGAACCTGGTTCGTCAAAGTTACGTATGGCTAGACCTTTTGCAGAGCGAGCCATGAAAAGCATTGGCTTAACTTGGGAAACCGCTGGACGAAAAGATAAACAAGCTATGGTCTGTGGACAATGTCATGTCGAATACTACTTCGAAGGCAAAAACAAAAGCGCTAAATTCCCTTGGGATAACGGCGTAAAAACGGACCAAGTTGAAGCCTACTTTGACTCAATAGAGTTTACTGATTGGACCCATCAACTCTCGAAAACACCAATGCTCAAGGCACAACATCCAGACTACGAGACTTGGAGTCAGGGGATACATGGTCAAAACAACGTTACCTGTATTGATTGCCATATGCCAAAAGTGGTCAATAAAGAAGGACGTAAATATACCGATCATAGAGTAGGCAATCCATTCGATCGTTTCGAACAGACCTGCGCAAGTTGCCATGATCAAACTAAAGCGCAGTTACAAGATATTGTCGCTCAGCGAAAGGCGAAGATTGATGAGCTGAAGATGAATGCTGAGACGCAATTAGTGCATGCTCACTATGAAACTGCAGCAGCGCTTGCGGCGGGCGCTACTGATGAAGAAGTTCATTCGATTCAGCAAGATATACGTCACGCACAATGGCGCTGGGATCACGCTACCGCTTCACACGGTATAGCCATGCATAACCCTGATGAAGCACTCAGAGTTTTAGGCACTGCTATCGACAGAGCGGCTAACGCCCGTATTAAGCTTGCCAGATTATTGAGTAGCAAAGGAGTTAAACAACCCGTCGCTATTCCAGATATCTCAACCAAAGCAAAAGCACAAGCGACTATTGGCTTAAACATGGACAAGCTAAACGCCGAAAAGGCCCATTTTATTGAGACAGTACTGCCTCAGTGGGATGAACAAGCTAAATTACGCGAAGCAATATACGACAAAGAGTAACGTTTAAACGTATCTCGCTCACACGGATGTGAGCGACTCAATTTTTCAATGACACTCTTCCGCGATAATCCCCTCTAAAAACCCAGAAAAACCGCTATCTGCTGTAGCGATACTTGAAACAGATTCAAGCTCAGGCGATCCCCAGTATATTAACCATGTCGAATCTCTACTGACATCACGCTGTCAGTAACCCTGCTATATCCTTGCTGTGTCGCTGAGCCAAGACCTTCATCTCGAATGCTCTCTCAGCTCATACAAGGAGTTCATCATGTTACATAAAGCAGCCTTAGTTTGGGGCGAGATCCCCGTTACCGATATGGATAGAGCCGTCGCATTTTACACTCAGCATTTCGGCGTCAGTTTCAGACGTGAAGTGATGAATGATATGGAAATGGCCGTGCTAGAAACAGAAGATAAAGACGCCGCCAGCATCGGGTTAGTGAAACATGAGATGATGCAGCCGTCAGCCCATGGTAGTGTGCTTTACCTTCATCTGAGTCAACAGCTCACTGGACTGGTGGATAAAATAGCCCAGGCAAGGGTTAAAGTGTTGCTGCCAGTAATGCCAATAAAAGACGGTGAGTGCGGATTCATTGCGCTATTTCAAGACTGTGAAGGCAATACCGTTGGCCTTTGGTCCCAACAAAAGTAAAACAAAGTCGCGGGCTAAGGCACTGCGCTTGAAATCCATATTCAACGGAGAGAACATGAGTAATATCACCAAGGATGTCGTTTCACCTGAGCGGGTAACGCAAGCCGCTGTCGAACTTGTTGGCTTAATCACAAGGACAAGTAATCTTGCCGAACAACATGTTAGCACTCAAAAAATAGGCCCTCTTTGGCAGCGTTACTTTACTGAGCGGATGCAAACACACAGCAATACTCAGCTAATGTATGGTGTCTATTACGATTATCAATCGGATATGGAGGGGGAGTTTTCAGTGCTAGCTGGAACCACTGCTACGCAAGATCAGATTTGTGATCTTACGTTAATTGCAGGCGAGTACCTTAAGTTTAGTGCGCAAGGAGAAATGCCCCAATGTGTGGTCAACCTCTGGGGCGAAGTATGGCGCTATTTCGCCTCCGAAAAATGTGAATATCAACGCAGTTACCTCACTGATTATGAAATGTATTTAGATAACAATGGGGTTGAGATCTATATCGGCATTAAGCCCTGAGACTAACCCTACTTTGCCAAACGAATAATAAGAGCCAAGTTTAATCTAAGATTGAATTTGGCTCTGTTGTTTGTCAGCATGATTAAGCACATATTGAATGGAGTTGGTATAACATGCGCCGCGCCGATAGATTATTTCAGTTAGTTCAGATCCTACGCCATCGCCGCTTAACCACGGCCAAAGAGCTGGCCGAAAGGCTAGAGGTATCAACTCGAACCGTTTACCGTGATGTACAAGACCTCTGCTTAAATGGCATTCCAATCGAGGGGGAAGCTGGCGTAGGTTATCTTCTGCGGCAAGAGGTGAATGTGCCGCCATTAATGTTTAATGAAGCTGAGCTTGAGGCGATTCAGGTCGGCATGCGTATGGTGCAAGCCTGGGGTGGAAAAGAGCTGGCCAGCGCCGCTAAACAAGCAATGATAAAAGTCGAAGCGGTATTGCCTGCACGGCTGCAAGAGTACCAATCTTTGATGTTCGCACCTGACTTTTACATCGATACCGATGAGCTTCAGTTTCTCGATCAGCTACGAAAAGCATCTCGATTAAGAGAGTATCTATTGATGGATTACCGCGATGCCAAAGAGGATATAAGTCAAAGGGAGGTACGCCCGCTGGCCATCTATTTCTGGAAAGGCACTTGGACTCTGCTGGCATGGTGTGAGCTGCGAAATGACTTTCGTAATTTCCGAGTCGACCGAATTATAAATCTGGCAGGGTTAGCGCAACACTTTGCCGTATCACCAGGTCAAGAGATGCAAGATTACATCGCATTGATGGAAGCCAAGCATTGTTAATCAATAACACGGTAACAACCAGAGTAAAAACGACGTTTTATTAATTAAAGAATACTAATTGATTAATGCCTAGCACTCCAAGTATTGCCACCTCCTACTTAGCTATTCATTAAAGCTAAGTAGGAGGTGTAAACATATGCCAATCACAATAACGAGGCTTAATTCGTTATCTGTTGTTATTCAATGGTGAACTTGTTCACCACATCAATAAGTTTATCATTAGCGGTTGTTAGTTTATGAGTTTCACTCTCGGTCGATTTACCATTGTCGTCGAGTACTACGACGATATCGCGAATCGCGTTCATATTACGGCTCACCTCTTCAGATACCGCACTTTGTTCCTCGGCAGCGGTGGCAATTTGCGTATTTAAGTCGTTAACTTCTGCAATGGATAACACTACTTTTTCAAGGTTATCACTCACATCAATTGTGGCTTGACTCGCTTGTTCACAAGTTATTTTAGTTTGCTTCATTGCATCAACCGCATTATGAACACCTTGTTGCAGCTTATCGAGAGTTTGTTCTATTTCGGTAGTACTGACTTGAGTACGAGCAGCTAAAGCGCGTACCTCATCTGCTACAACCGCAAAACCTCGGCCTTGATCACCTGCTCTAGCCGCTTCAATTGCTGCGTTAAGCGCTAGTAAATTTGTCTGCTCAGCAATACCGCCTATCACCTGCAACACTTTAGTGATGCTAATAGCATCTTGTGCTACATGACCAATATTAACTTCGGTATCTTCTACATCTTGAATCAGGCGTTCGACCGTAAGTCTGGTCTCAGAGACTATGCTATTAGTGTTACTCACCTGCTCACTCGTAACAAGCGCCGCATTAGATGCCTGAGAGGTATTCGTGGCCACATCCATTGCGGTTGCACTCATCTCTTCGACTGCGGTGACAACTTGTTCCGTTTCCAAAACATGTTGCTTTAGCACCCCCGCATTGTCCTCAGTTTGTTGATGTAGCTTGGCAATACTGTCGCCAATATCTTTAGAGCCAAACGACACCTCTTTCACTAGACCTTGAAGGTTAGCCACAAACCGATTAATACCGCTGGCAATCTCCCCCAAATCATCATTACTCGTTACAGGCAGGCGGCGAGTGAGATCAGCTTGTCCCTGAGAAAGATCTAAAACCATCTGCTTGAGGCTTAGAATAGGTCGATACAACCAATTTAATACCGCAAACACTAATCCTATGCTCAGCAGCAACATAATTACCGACATCCAGAGTGAACTTTGCAGCGCATCATTCAATCCAGCATAAGCAATATTTTCATCCACGCTGATAAAGAGATACCATTGTTTGGCTCCTAGCAACGGAATGGCTTCGCTAAACAATAACTGCTTAGTGCCACTATATTGATATTCACCGCTAAAGGAGTCGTTAGACACGATCCCCTGCATAAGTTGACCTAAGCCAGACTCTCTTAGCGTGTTTCCAACTTCAAAGCGATTAGTAGAAGACGCCAGTACTTTACCTTTATCGTCGATAATCACCGCGACAGCCCCTGGGAAGTCCACGTCTTTAACCGTTTCAGCTAAAATTTCCAAACCGATATCAGCCGACAACACCCCATCACCGATATCTTTTACTATCGAAATAACAGGTTGCTCAGTCACCATATCGGTATAAATGTCAGTCAGCACTGCGCCATTGTTAGCTTTAGCAAGTTGGTACCAACCACGCGGGCGCGGGTCATATTGGAGAGGATCTGCCACACCATTTTGCCAAATGGCATTATCAGCCACACTGGCGTATGAGCTGCCATCATCAAAACCCCAAAACACCGAATACAAGCTACTCGCACGTTTCCCCAAACGCGCCATACCAACGTACTGCTGCTGAAACTGCCCATTATGATATTCGGCAGCCATTGCCGCTATCGCCGTAGCTTTGCTGTTAAACCATTTCGAAATCGAACTGGCTTCATAACTAGTAATTTCCTGAGATCTGGTTTGAACAGAGAGAATAGTATCTTGTTTCAGCTCGTGATATGAAATCCAATTAGCCACTAATAAACAACTAGAAACCAATAGCATAATGGCAATGGTAAGGGTATTTTTAAATCCAATAGCTTTCATGGCTACCTTATTTCCTTGTCTAAAGACTTTGCAGTAAAAACTTTCACTTTCATAGTGAAAGCACAATAACAAGTGAAATCATACGCTTGGAATCAATTCCAAACCGTGAAGCGATCAACAGCACGCAGCAGTGCCCACGTAACGATGAGCACACATAAAAGTAACTTAACCTGTTGTAAGCTCAATATTAAAGGACTGCGAAGCAAACAGTACCCCATCAGCCAGTTCGCAAAGGCATCAGCCGAATCAAACTAGGTTATAAAATGTAATTAATGCATTAAAAATAAGTGTGGCTGCAGTGTTTGAATCGAATAATTTAAAGTGATTTGGATATATAGATAGGCCAAAAGAATGGATGTTTATAGAACAGATGTAGAGTGTTTTTAAGACTAACCTTATGAGATAAATATTTAAGGCTATGTTGGTAGAACATGTTTTAGAATCATAATTAACTCCACTAACGAGACTCATACATTAACGCGGTTACTCTCAGTATATAGGGAATACACATCTAATTATTGTAGAATATAAGTGCCCGACTTTTTGTATTCTCTTGACAAAAAACGCAGTAAATATTTAGCAACCGGAAGTGTCCTTGTAAACTCAACGAGCGCCATTTTAGCCTCAATGAGTATCTATCTTTACTTACTTTCCAGTCGCTATCGGTTTGAGTTTAAAACTCACTTAGAGCAAGAACCACAACACACACCATTGTCACCATGTTTTGCATTTTCAGCTTTTACGGCAGCATTAGTCGCGTCAACTTTTGCCGCTTTTTCGACTGTCTTGGTCGGTGTTAGTACAGAAGCCTGACTCTCTGATTTATTCAACCCAAATATTTTTTTGAATGATACTGACATATAAACTCCATAACTTATTAAAGGTGTATTTTTAAAGCATGTTATAATTCCCGAGTAATTTAGTCAACTATTAATCGCTCTCTTTGGCGCGATTTATAATGATGGTTTGTCGTCGCTAACCAAGCGCCAAACTGAATTGCTATAAGGACTCGTTTAGGTGTTCATCGCTGATAAGCAAAGCCATAGCGTCAATCGCAGCCAAATAGTCCATCATCAACAAGGGATTTTCTTTCATTGTTAAAGTGAGTGACACTATCTTCTAGCTATCGATGGGATAGGCATTAAAAAACCCCAGTACTCTTGACGAGTAACTGAGGTTTATTAGTGGGTAACACACTCGAATGCAGACCGTTCTACACTTAATGATTAACTAACGAATCTTAGTCTCTCGACCAAAATACTCTTTAGATTCATACTTCTTAATCACTGAGTTTAATGATTCAGGATTATTATCCATGACCAGCTTATGCGAAATCGCACTTAATGAAATCAAGATGTCTTTGCATTCCATCCTTGCTTGCATAACAGTGTATGAAGCTGTGCTTAACACTTGAGAGATCAACTCATGATTTTTTCGGTACAGTGACAAGATGAAGTTGATGATTACCGAAGCACACAAATCCTGATCTTCAATTTGACTCGGTCTAACCACTTTTTCTAAAAAGTCTTGTTCTTTGCCTTCAGGAACAAATCTTTGCACCCAGTCAAAATAATCCTCGTCAAAAACGATAGATTTGATAGGTCTCATGAGGGTGTCATTTGAAGATGTTTGCTTGATTAACGCGTGACGTTGTTCATCACTTAGATCTTTAAGCTCATCACCATATTCTGCATTAATCAAGTTAACGACATTTTCTAACTCTTTTAACAGTCGTACATTGCCAGAAGAGACCCGATTATATGCCTCACCGACCTCATCGATGTTTTTCTGGAAGACACCAATATACTTATCACCTTCATCAATAGCATCAAGCAAGGGGATCAAGCTATAACGCCTAACTTGAATTGACTCATAAAAACGACCAATCTCTTCACGTATATTGCCTAATCTATCAATCGCATTTGTAAGAAAGTCACTGTCAGTTTTAATGGCTGAATTTAAACGAGAGTAATCAAACTCGCCATCAACTTTTTTAACACGGTTATCAATCATATTTTCGAACTTTTGAGATTCGTCTATCAATATAGAAAATTGATCTTCCATCTCAATCAGCACATGCTGAACCTTCTGTAGGCTTGTCGATCTCACTTGTTGATTGATGCCTCTGACTTTTTCTGCTTCTGTTTGCTTTTTTTGACGAACAGCCCAAGTAATGGCTGCACCGACAATCGTCAAACTTGTTGCCATGTCGAAGCCGAGTTGAACATTAGTAAACCATGGACTCATCATTTTCCCAAAATTTTGAATTTCTCTATGTTGTAAAAGTTATAACCTGTTTACTAACTAAAGTCATCGAAGCTGAAACAAAATTCCAACAAAGTCTATAAAAAAGCTAATCAAAACCGTCAACTACCCCTCATTCCGCACAAGAAACACGCAAGAAACACGCAAGAATATAGCCTGAGATAAATAATCACTGTCTGTTTATTTATCATAAAACTAGAAATATTAAGAGACGAACGCAACGTCCTAATTAACTAAAGAGTGAGTGAACTGGAGAAGTTTGCCCCGGTACAAAAACTTGCGTTATGAAGCAGACAAAAAGCACGGCTGTCTTTGCGAAAGCCAACGCTGCGGCCCTTTAATGAAAAAAGTGTAAACAAAGGGGATTGGCACCTTTGTTTACACTTTGTCTGTGGAGCAGTGCCTTGGTTTTATTATTGATTATGATCTAACTTCTAACAGCTTAAAACCTGCTTAAAGGTAGATACCATAGGGCTTGTAGTGCATATTATGCTAAAATCCCCCTATCAGCTTTATGAATGTGCAACACAACTCATTTGTTTGACTGAGCGTAGTGAAACGCTACTGTGATTAACTAATGAGGATACAAGATATGAGTAAATTAAATGCTGAAGAGCGTAAAGTCCGAGATAACGACCGTTTTTCACAACGAGTCGATGAGCGCAGAGTAAAGGGCGAAGACGTCGTTGCTTACGTACTTGCCAATAATAAAGCCTTTAAGTTTCTGACTAAAGAAGAGAAATTCAGCTTTAAGGAAAGACAAGCAACGCTTCAACAAGAAGCCATTGTCAAAGCTAAACTTAGAGAACAGCAAGAGTTAGAAAGGATTCAAGCGGAATTTACTGAAAAGTAAAACACGATAAACAGCCATAGTGAGTTAATTATTATGGCTGGATCATGTTCAAAAAAATTATCGGCTCAAGGGCCTATGCAGATATGTGACGCCTGCTAAAGAGCTCATATCCCTTGGTTGCTTATACTTGCCGAGCATCGATAATATTTTATCAAATTCAATATGTAGCTTGCTTAATTCATCTCTTTTAGAGGTACAAGTACCAGCCTGATAACTCCTTATAATGTCCCGCGCTACAGTGTGCATAACGTTATAGGTCTGTTCCAGTTCATTAATCCATGAGCCATCGAATAATTTATCTTCTCTTAATCGTCTAACCCATTTATCAAAATGACAATCCATATTACCGATATCTGTTTGACCCTTTGAATTCTCTTGCATCAAATTTTCTATGTTTTTAAGCCAGTGTTTGAGTATCAATTCCAGTTGTTTTACTCTCCTGACTTGCAGCGTCATTTCCTCTTGACTGCTTTCTATCCAAGCTTGGTTGGGTTTGTACTCTTTAATCCAGTCAGCAAGTTTACTTGCCTGCATAGGTTTTGATATCGCATAACCTTGTGCATAGTGACAGCCCATCAAAAGTAACATCAGCCCATGCTCTGTCGTTTCGACACCTTCTGCAATAACGTGTCGGTTAAATGACTTAGTGAGCCCAATCACACCGTCAATGATAGAGAAATCATTTTGATCTATTAATACATCTCGAACAAAACTTTGGTCAATCTTGATTGTGTCAGCAGGAAGCTGACAAAGATGGGACAGTGATGAGTAACCAGTGCCAAAATCATCCAGCGCAATTCTTACGCCTAAATCATTACGACAAGCGCGAATAATATGACTGATCCGCTCAACATTTCCTAAGGTGCTACTTTCTAAAACTTCCAACTTGAAGTTACGAGAGTCGATATTATGATGACGATTAAGCGCTTCATTAAGACTGTCAAAAAAGCCTTTATTTAAGAACTGCATCGAAGAAACATTCACACTCATTTCTAGATTAATGCCTTGGTTATTTAATCGCTCAAGCTGAACCATGGCTTGATCAATTACCCAGTCACCAACTTGGATCTCTATTTCAGTCCCTTCAATAAGGGGTAAAAACGCCATTGGAGGAATAAGTCCTTTGTCTGGATGTTGCCAACGAATTAACGCTTCAACTCCAATTATTTTACCTGAGGCCATATCCACTTTCGGTTGGTAATATAGACACAGTTCATTGTTGATTAAAGCCTGCTGTATTTCTTGTGATTTTACATGCCGCAGGGTTACTTCTTGAGCTTGCTCTAAATCAAAGAACTGGTAATTTTTTTTCCCTTCTTGTTTCGCTTGATACATCGCTTGGTCAGCTTGACGTAGCAGGGTATCTAGCTCCACACCATCTAATGGCGATAAGCTGACCCCAATGGAGGCACTGATGTTGATGTAGCGTTCGTCAATAAAATAGCTCGCACTGACCGAGTGAATAATTCTATCGAGTATCTCATAACATTGAGATGTGGATTTTATATCGCCTAGGAGCATAGAGAATTCATCACCACCGAGACGCGAAACAGTGTCTTCGGTTCTTAATGCTAATTCAAGGCGATGGGCGACTTCAATCAATAGTTTGTCACCCATATCATGGCCAAAAAGGTCATTAACCGGCTTGAAGTCATCTAGATCTAGGAAGCAAACGGCAAGTAATGTGCCTGAACGTTTTGAGTGAGCAATGGCTTGATTAAAACGATCGAGTAGTAGTGTTCGGTTAGGGAGTCCTGTCAGGGCATCGTAATGAGCCATTCGACGCATACTCTCTTGCTGGCGTTTACTGTGTGTTATATCAGTGAACATACCTAGATAGTTAACGATGCGGTCATCAGCATCTTTCAGTGAGGAAGTGGTGAGCAATTCCACGTAAACCTCTCCACTCTTCCTACGATTCCAAACTTCTCCCTGCCAATAGCCCTGCTCGGTGATTTTTTGCCACATTTTGGTATAAAATTCAGGCTGATGTCTACCCGAACTTAACATATTAGGATTTTGACCTATGACCTCTTCACGACTGTAGCCAGTAATGTTTGAAAAAGCAGGGTTAACGTCGACAATCATTTTATCAGCGTCGGTGATGATTATGCCTTCATGAGTGTCACTAAAAACCCGAGATGACAGTTTCAGTTTTTCCTCGAATCTCTTATGTTCAGAAATATCAACAATACTCACTGGAACATTACGGAAATTATTTGTCGACGATGGTGTTTGAAATGAAATAAGTGCTTTAATTTCTTTGCCATCTAATGTCTGAAAATTAGCCTCAGATAGAAAAGTTTCTTGTTTCGTCCAGATGGCACACATTTCATCAATAAAGACATCAATCGCATTTGTACCAAAAGTTTGGTCAATTTTGCTAATAAATTCTGCTTGGTTTTTTGCACCAAAGAGTTTTAAGGTTGCATTATTAACAGAATTTACTTTAACCATCGCCACAAAATCCCAAGCTAAATCTATATTCGCATACAAATATGTTCTTAGGTCAACGATCCCTTTCTGTCTCAAATCTTCTAGTGCTATGACAACCGTAGAAAAGTCTTCACTCCAAATAGAAACTTCAGCGTTGTTGAAAATAGCTTCAAAGCGTTCTTCACTTTCATTGCGAGAATATTCTGCTTTTCTGACCAGAAAGATGACAAAAAACACGGTGATAATACTGGATAATATTGTAAAAATGAGCAAAGAATATAAAGATGTCCTGCTCAAATCATAAGAGCGTTGACTACTTCCCTTGAACTCAAGTGCCTTATTACGCGCAAAGTCGATTAGGAAAGTCATGTTTCGGTTCAGCTTTTTAACATGCAGCGCTTCTTTCCCAGTGGTAATACTTGCAGCGAGTTGATGTTGGTTATTACGTTTCAAAGCAAGCACTTCGTCACGTATAGATTTCCATTCAACAAAGGATTTATAGGCGACATTAATCTGTTCTTTATCCCCAAGAAAACGTTGTTTGATTAATTCGAAATGTCGATACACTTCTTGTTCATGTTGATCGACTTGCGAGATGGCTGCGTCTAATTCATCTTTGTTTCTAGCTAACACCGCATCCTTCATATAACGGTGCATAGCAAGGATATCGCCATTGGCTTCTAATACCGCGATACTGACAGAAAAGGGATGCTGGTACATTTTATGATTGAGTTCAGCAAGCTCTTTGTTTTCATCTACCGCCATGAAAACGAATAGCATCATCAACAGAACCATGATTGCAAATCCTACAAGAATGACCCGTGTAGAGTATTTACTTTGTGATAGTCCAACGTTACCCATGCACATCCTGTTGTTGATTTGATTAGATTAGTTTGTTTTTATCAACGGCTAATATATGTATTCTAGGATAAATTATTAGGATGTGAGTTTTGTTTGATGTAATGCAGAGGATTTATAGGGGAGCAAAAAGTAACTGACGAAATATTCTGGCCTATTCGGCCTATATATCTAGAACCCGAAGGTGCATTGGGAGGGGTTTAATAAACGCTTGCTGTGACCCGACAGTGACAGGCTCAGAGGAGCTACTCGCAAGATGAACTGTAGTGATTAAGTTCGATAAGCCCTTCAATTATGATGCCGTGATAACGGGCTTTAATTAATTGATAATCCATCGTTGGCGCAAAGTAGTAAGTCACCTCTTCGGCACCAGACTGCTTAACCGGGATTAAGGTTAACTCGCCCCAAGGTGCGATGTTTACGGTTTGCGGGTCTTCAACATAAAGTTGATAAGGCTCTATTGCATCTGAAGCTTGTCTGATTAATGCAAATTGTGTGCGGCCTTGGAGCAAGTACTGACGAATTTGAATCGCTAAAGTGTCCACGTCCCGCAAAGGTAGATGAGCAGAGGTATAGTTGGTGATATCACCATCAATATCGACCCGAGATTGACGGCCGTTATGGCTAAAAGAAACCTGCATGTCTCTCGCCCTAAACCCGCTCACTTTTTGATGAAACTTGTCGGTTATCCACTCATTAGTTTTATTGGACCAAGACAACTCAGCCCGCTGTTGATATTGAGTGCCAATGCCTAAAATACTGGCTTCACTTTTTGAGGTTACCACCGCAGTGTTACCCAACCAAGTCTCGGTTCGGGCCATTGTTCCAGTATGAATACCACTGAGGTAAATATCGTAATCTGAACTACGGTTACACTGTTCTTTTACAGGGACTTGTTGATCCATCTTTGACTGACTAGCGAACACGTTATTAACGAGGGCAAGCGTTAACGCTAGCCCCAAATAACACGTGTTCATCGTCAATGAAACTACTCTAGTCAAAATCAAAAGACTTCGTTCACATTGAGGTAGAAGTTAGTTTCGTTCTCGCCGACACCAATATCAAGACGCAAATTGATATTGTCTTTGATTTTAAAGCGGAAGCCTGTGCCATAAGAGGTCATTAGCTCCTCGTTAAGATCGCTCACCTTTGATGCTACGCTACCCACACCGCCCCAAAAAACCATGCCATAACGCTGGAAAATCGGTAAACGATATTCAACTTGGCCCATCATCATCTGCTTGTCGCGGTAGCGCCCTTTAATATAACCACGCATTGCACTTGAACCGCCTAAATCTGGCAACATGTTCCAAGGTACATCGCCCTCGGTGAACTGCCCTTGCACTTGCCATGCAATCAGCCCTGGCGCAGAGCTAAGTAGCGATGTTGAACTCAAATCAATGTAGTTTGCTAGCTCAAGGTTATAGGTTGAAAACGTCGAATATTCACTGTTCTGGTAAAGACCTGCATCGATTTGGAACAACCAACCCTTAGTCGCATTTAAGCGATAATCTCGTGAATCATAGATACTGGTAACGACAATACCCGAGCTAAAATTACTCGGTAAAAGAGTGTCTGCATCTACTGGTACGCCAGTTTCGACTAACTCTAATTTGTCAGCACTGGCATAAGTGAAGTCAGCCCCAACCCCTAGAAAATAATTATCGGCGACTTCTGTCATCCAGCGAGGTTTGAAACTGTATAACTGCTCTTCAAATTCATGATGATTCGCGTCGACATTGCCGTCATCAATACCTTGGCCATAATAAACTGACGCTTCATTATGTAGCTCTAGCCCGAGTAATAAACGCTGTTTGCCACCATTGAAAAAAGTCATGTTTTCAACTTCAACGCCGTAAGAGTTGTTCATTGAAACAAATGAATTTAATACTAACGACGACGGTTGCTCTTCATTCGATGCACCGTCAGTTTTATACAAACCGACCATCAACAGACCAACACCAAACTTCTTCTCGGGTGTGTAATACGCGGTTGGTAGATAACTCATATCAATGGGTTTGCTGTCATCGAACTCACCGTCGGCACCAAAAACGGACAAAATGTTATCGACCCAGGTCGGTTCCATGTTCTCAGGAGTTTCAAACAGAGGTTCAACAGCGACAGCCACATTGGAAAAGGCAAATAAGGTTAGCAGTAAAATCCGTTTCATAAGTACTCGAATCAATAATGAAGAATTATGGGCATAAGGCGGACGCAATGCTGTTTGCAAAAGAGATTAGGTAAGGCCAGCTTGCACTTTTCCCCCTTACTTTTGCTACTTTTACTTTGGTTTCATTCGAACCGCATAACGACCTTTCAGGCAGTCAATCGACTTGCCGAGCGCATTCTACCACTACCGCTATTTTCAACCATTACTTTTTTAGCTTAGGGGTTATTCCAATACAGATATGTGAGTTGTTGCTTGGGGAAAAATGGCATGCTCTGCGATGACATAGAACAAAGTTGACTCTGGGCTCTCTTCCTCTAAAAAGAGAGCCCTATTATCTCAATAGCTTCGACAAAACAGAACTACTCTGGAACCGTACGAAACTCTAAAATATCACCAGGCTGGCACTTCAGATAATTACAGATGCTCGCCAATGTTTCAAACCTAACCCCTTTGACCTTGCCTCTTTTTAGTAGAGAGAGATTGGCTTCAGTGATACCTATCGCTTTAGCGAGCTCTTTAGAACTCACCTTTCGTACCGCCATCATTACATCTAAATTAACTATAATTTCCATGGCTTAAATAAACTCTTTGTTTTCAGCTTCGATTTCTCTAGCGGCTTTAAGCAAATAGACAATAATCAACATCAGTAAGATTGTCGTAATATTGCCAAAATCTAACGGTAACTCGATGTGAGTTTTATCGAAGAAAGATTTATGGTAATAACCCGTCAGCAGATGTTGAACGATTTCAAGTGCAAAATCAGCCAGCTTTATCCATATCAACCACAAATAACAGCGCATGGCATTGTGTCCAAAAAAATGACCTTGATGATAAAAACCTAGCAATTTTTGCAGCCAATACACCCCAACTAAAAACATGATAAATAGCGGCGCCTGAATCGCTAATAACACCTGTCTACTCGCCCGCTCATCCCACCATAACTCGGTAAACAGCATACTAGTTGAAAAGCGAATATCTCCTTGAATAAAATAGCCATAGCCAAGGTAAATCAATATAGACACGGCACCAAAAATAACTGCGATTCTAAAAAAACCACTGATCTGCATCAGCTTCTGCATATTGGAATTCATAACCTTTTGTAGACCTCAACTTAAATGACCTGCCAATTATATAAGACAACAACATTTGATTGCAAAATAATATTTAATTATCGTTTTACAATAATTATTTTATGTAATAGGCTAATTAGCATTCAGGATAATGAAAGATTAGCATTGCTGTCAGCCATAGCGTTGTCGTAAAGGATAAAAATATGATCACCAATAAAGTCTTACCCAGTCTTTTAGCTACTGCACTCGCTTGCAGCTTATTTGTCACTGGGTGCTCCCAAACACCTAAAGTGTCGTCTGTAGAAACAGTGCAACAGCAAAGTCCACTCATTCCGCTTGAATCCTTCTTTAGTGAGCAGAACATCACTCACCTCAACACCTCTAACGATGGTCAATGGATGGCGTTTCTAAAGGAGTATCAAGGAGTCAAAAATATTTACTTGCTACCAGCAGGCGCCAAACTTGAAGAGGCCGTTGCAATTACTGATTCCAAAGAGCCAATCAATGAGTTTAGGTGGTCAACTTCAGGAAATAGCATATTCTTTTTAAGTGATAATGGCGGTAACGAAAATACCCAAATCTACATGCTAACACTCGATTTAACTCACGATACCCCCAAAGCAACCACAACCGCGCTGACTCACAATAATGAAGTCACATATCAGATTATTGAGCAGCCCAAAGAAACCCCCAACAACTTAGTGCTGCTATCAAACCAGGATAATCCTCAACAACTTGATGTTTACCGTTTAGATGTAACAAACGGTTCAATAAGTAATGTTTTTTCAAACACGTATGGTTTCAATAATATACAGACCAACAAACAGGGGATCCCTGTTTTAGGTGTCAGCAGCAATCCAGATAACACCACTAGTCTGTATGCCAAGGTCGATACCCAATGGAAAGTGTTAATAACGACTGAGTTTGGTGAAGATATTGATTTACTGCAGTTTGATGAAGATAGCAACGTCGCCTATATTCGCGCCAATATACAGGGACGAGACAAACAAGAGTTGCTCAGTTTAGACATAGCCACTGGGAAATTGACGACGCTGCATACCGATCCAGAAAATGAATCTGACGTCGAAGACGTCTTGTTTGACGACAGTGGCAAACCGATTGCGGTTAGCTACTACGGCGGCCGCCTGCGCACCTATCCATTAAGCCAATCATTTGCTCAACATTGGGAAAATATTAACGCATATTTTGCACAGGATGTAGAAATAACCATAGCAGAACGCAATGAAGAGTCTGGTTTATGGCAGCTGCATGTCGCCAGTGATATCGATATGGGTAATGACTATCGCTACAATGCAAATACTGGAAAAATCAGTCTATTGCTCAAGCAGCAACCAGCGATCGATCCCGCGCTATTAGCAAAACGTCAGTCCATTTTCTACGTAGCAAGAGACGGTGTAAAAATACAAGCCTATTTGACTCTCCCAAAAGGGCAAAACAAAAACCTTCCAACGATTATCTTGCCCCATGGTGGTCCATGGGCACGAGATTATTGGACCTTGAGTTCAGGTTACTTTAATCCAATTGCTCAACTATTGGCTAACCGAGGTTATGCTGTATTACAGCCGAATTTCCGAGCATCTACAGGGTTTGGTAAACGTTTTCTCAATCTTGGCAATAAAAACTGGGGCACTGGCAGCATGCAAGATGATCTTACTGACGGTGCTAACTATCTCATCGACCAAGGGATTGCTGACAAACAACGTTTAGGGATCATGGGCGCTTCATACGGTGGCTACGCTGCGCTAGCAGGTGCCACATTCACACCCGATCTCTATAAAGCTGTTATCTCTTACGTTGGCCCCTCAAGCTTAATCACATTAATGGAGTCATTCCCGCCACATTTCCGTCCCTATCTTGGGCAATTTTATAGTGCGGTAGGCGACCCAGAAATCGAGATGGATCGTAAAGATATGCAGTCTCGTTCACCCATAAACTTTGTCGATAACATTAAGGCGCCATTGATGTTGGTTCAGGGAGCAAATGATCCTCGAGTCACTCAAGTTGAGTCCGATAATATTGCTAAAGCAATGAACAAAAGAGGCTTGCCTGTTGAGTACATCTTGGCAAAAGATGAAGGCCATGGTTTTCAAAAAAGAGATAATAAGCTTGCTTATATTGTCGCAATGGAACAATTTTTTGCCTTGCATTTAGGTGGACGCCAAGACAATACGGTCCCTGCCAACCTCTCTAACCACTTAGCCACACTTAAAGTGGATGTGCCAAGCCTTTAATTGAAAGCAGTGCTATAAACACAGTTAGAGACCTTAAATTGACCGAAGAGTAATCACTCTTCGGTTTTTTATTAAACATAGCCACTTAACTTTCCAAGCACTATTTAATACTTCAATAACTATTATTTAGCTAAGAGATTAATCTATTGTGGATACATTGGTTATTGTTGAGAGAAAAGCGGCAAGCTGTGCAATACCGTGGGATAAAGCTTACTCAGCACCCTCTTTCATTACGCGGGTTTAGCCAGCAGATGGTAACGTTTGGCTATCGTGATAAAGATGAGCCTGAGTAAATCTTACTCAGGCTTCCATTATCAGCCCTGTAGCCACAGTATGAGATCATTAGCATTTTTCACAGCAAACTGCCTTTTAACTAGCTTTCCAGCAGGATCAAAAAGGAATAGTTCAGCTGAACCCGCTCGATATTTTGCGATAAATTGATCGCCCTCTGGCGTGCCAATACTGGCGAGAAGAAACAACGCATTATCGCCCAGATGCATACGAGCCTCATTCATTTGTGTGGTCTGGCTATGACTCAGTGTCAGGTTAGGATCATAGACAAACACCAATGCAGGTAAGCCTGTACCTATTTGTTCGTGGGTGGTTTTAAAACCTTTTGGCATTACCATCAACAACAACCAAACCACTACCACGATTGATGCAATGACCCCAATAAAAACCAAAGGCTTACGCCGAGTCGAGTGTGAATTTTGTGTATCCATGCTAACTATTCTCTCTTTTAACTGTTGAAATACATGACAAAGCAATCAATTGTAATAAACAAAACTGAAACGTATATTAAAAACGCTAGCGACAGACTGAGTTATCTCAACCTCATAATCGAGTTGGCCAACCCCTTAGGCTGGTTTTCATTTTGACCTATGGAAGCTACTGAGCTAAATCAATCAAGCTTAGAAAAATTGATTGCTCTCCCCCTTTTTTCAAATCAACCGCAACTAGTGTTAACACAAGGTTAACATTTATCGTATGATAGTTTTCAAGCTCATTCCAGCTAAAAACAATAAAGGGAAGGCCACAAAGATGGTAAATAAGAATAAAGAGTTCATGACCTTAACCAAACAAAAATTAAAATCCTCTTTGCAGTTATCCTTAGCAGCGGCAATAGCAATGACCCTGAGCTTGCCGACTCTCGCACAAGATACGCTGTTAATAGCAGATGCTTACGTCGATGTTGCAGCAGGTAAAACCATTAAAGACGTTGCTATAGTGATTAGCGACAACCAGATAAGCCAAGTCACCAAACAATCAAAAATCCCGACTAATAATGATTATAAACTCGTCGACCTAAGTGGAAAAACCCTACTCCCAGGCGTCATGGATATGCATGTGCACCTATCGGGTGATGCAGAGGATAACTTTCTAGCAGCCCAGAATTATTCCATTCCACGTCAAACCGTTAAAGCGGTAAAGAATGCCGAAAAAACCCTAATGGCAGGCTTTACGACAGTGCGAGACCTAGGCGCTTCAGGCTACGCAGTGATCGCTACCCGCGACGGCATCAACGCTGGTGAAATTCCTGGACCGAGAATTTGGGCTGTAGGCCATGCTATTAGTATTACCGGCGGACATTGTGACGATAACTTCTCATCTCCAGAAAAGAAGGCCAAGGCACAAGGGGTCGCCGACGGACCTTGGGCTGTACGCGCTAAAGTCCGAGAAAATATAAAGTACGGCGCCAATGCCATTAAAGTATGTGCCACTGGCGGAGTCTTTTCTAAAGGAACCAAGGTGGGAGTTCAACAGTTAACCTATGAAGAGATAAAGTCTGCCGTTGATGAAGCCCATATGCGTGGACTCGTCATTGCAGCCCACGCCCACGGAACCAGTGGCATTAAGGCATCAATCAGAGCTGGTATCGACAGCGTCGAGCATTGCAGCTTTATGGATGATGAAGCGATCGACATGGCGATAGAAGCGGGTACTTACCTATCTTGTGATATCTACAATACTGAATATACCCTCGCCTTTGGCGCCGCCAACGGTGTGCCAGAAGAGAACATCAACAAAGAAAAGCTGGTATCACAAGCGCAGCGTGACAGCTTTAGAAAAGCGGTCAAAGCAGGTGCAAATATGGTGTTTGGCTCAGATGCTGCTATCTACCCTCATGGTGATAACGGCAATCAGTTCTCACGTATGGTTAAATTTGGTATGACCCCAGCCCAAGCTTTACAAGCAGCAACGATTAACAGTGCCGCTTTGCTTAAACAAAACAACTTGGGACAAATAAAAGTAGGATTTTTAGCAGATATCATCGCCGTAGAGGGGGATCCGCTAAAGAATATCAGCTTAATGGAAAACGTGACTTTCGTGATGAAAGATGGACAAATCTTTAAGTCCTTAGCCAGCGAATAAACTTTCATTGCCCGCAAACAAGTAAGCAGGATGAGCCATGTCATCCTGCTTCCCCCCTCTTTCATTCGAAGTTACAGATTTATTTTCATCAGCATTAAGCAAAAACTATAGGTTAACCCGCTGCAAGTATTGAGTAGCCAAACTCTTTACGCTGCAATTCGCCCATTAATTAGTACTAAAGCCTTTACCCAAAAAGCCGATAAACAATTATCTTATACCAATTGCATTAAGTACCTGTTCATTCAGTTGGAATTCAAAGCGCTGAAGGCAAGCCGGAAACATGAAGCTAATAGTGATTCTATCTCGAGTGTTTTCGACGCAGCATACAGCGCTTTGAAACCCACCCGACGTGAAGCACTCACGCATTCCACTTCCGCATTGCATTGGCTCACAAGGGAATAACCATTCTCTCGTCAATGCGCTTTGAAACGAAAAGCGTGAGCGCTTCTGAATTGACGAAATACTTAATGCAACTGGTATTATTATGCAAGGAATAGCAATGAACGTTTCCGGCTTAGGTATAGGATCAGCATCTTCGGTCACTCAAAACATGAAACAAGCAGAGATCAAGGTAAGATCTGATATCGCTCCACAAGCAATATCGACCTCCCCAGTTGCTGGATCAGATACAGTGTCTATTTCAGATGCAGCGCAAAAAAAGCTGTCGACTGAACTTGGCATGGCCATGAACAAAAACTCTGCCACCACAAAAGCGCAAGAACAAAAAAGTGAAGAACTAGATACGCGTACCGATATAGAGAAAAAAATCGATAAACTTAAAGAAGAGATAAAAGAGTTACAACAGGAGCGACAAGCACTTGCGGGTGATAAATCAGCGGGCGCTGATGAGAAACGCAAAGAGATCGATAATAGAATGATGATGCTCAGTGCACAGATAACCACCCTGCTGAAAGCACAGAAAGAGGAAGCCGAAGCGGCCTCTAAGTAACCTATAGAAATTGTCTGCCTAGCTCATTTTGCACCAAAATAAGCTAGGCTCACGATAAACGTACACTGAGTACATATAGAGATTAAAGTTGAGGCCAGTGCTGCAGGCTTGCTCTGCAACACTGCTTAAAGCGTATTAACTTTCTCTTAAAGCGTTGAACTGTTCCAGTAATGAACGTTGTTCTTCAGTGAGATCCTGCGGAATTTCCACCTTAATTTGCACAAACAAATCACCGGTTTCTCCTTTACGATCCGTAACACCTTTACCCTTTATCTTGAACTTTCGACCATGTTGAGTCCCAGCGGGCACTTTAAGCTTAAAGCGCTTATCCAATACGTTGACTTCAATCTCGCCACCCAGTGCCACCGTCACCATATCGACAGCCTTGGTGTAAATAAGATCGTTCTCTTCACGTTCAAGAAAAGCATGAGCGCGGGTGGCGATCGTTAGAAATAGATCACCAGCAGCTCCACCATGTATTCCTGCACTCCCCTTGCCGGTGAAGCGTATTTTCTCACCGTCTTTAATACCCGCAGGGATCTTAACTTTTATTTTTTTATTTTCGCCATTAACCGGTAGTTCAACGACTTTTTCAGCACCTTGCACTGCATCAACAAAGTCTACAGTGAACACAAACTCTTTATCTTGCCCTTTTTGAGTTCGGCTTCGCCCTCTTGATTGAGAAAACATACTTTCAAAATCATTTGCATCAAAGCTGTGACCACCAAAGCCACGTTCTCGCTGACTAAACCCGGCACCAAACATATCGTTAAACCCGCCTTGGCTATAACGTTGTCCATCCTGGCCATTGTTTACATACGCATCATGACCAAAATCATCATATTTCTGGCGCTTGTCAGCATCAGTCAGTACTTCATAGGCTTCTTTAGCATTTTTAAAATTTGTTTCTGACACAGAATCATCAGGATTTTTATCGGGATGGTACTTCATCGCTAGCTTTTTATAGGCTTTTTTTATCTCTTGATTTGAGGAGGCCTTTGAAACACCTAGCACGCTGTAATAATCTTGTTTAGACACGCTAAACCCTCACTAATGTGTATCTCAAAAAAAGGGCCATGAGTTCTCTCTTATCGCCCTAAATATTAACAAGCTTATGTGTTCAAGTGACTATTGAGTCCAATCTTGTCTTGTTTAACCATTGTAATGCTATTTCATTATTTAAACTCGCCATCTACACATTCTCACGAAAATATTTATCCCCAGCCACTGTAATCGATGGCTTAAAAGACCAAGTCATTTGTCAGCAAGCAAAGTTTTATCACCAATATTGCCCCAACATTAAAATGGACGGCAACAATGATGGCACCCTCAGTGAAAGACAGTGGTGTAATTAGCATTTAAAGGAGCGGAATCAAACCCCGTTTGTTCATAAGCTAAAAGAAGACATAAAAGAGTGACTAGAGCAACGACAAGCGCTTGCGAATGACCATTCAGAAGCAGCCGAATCCGCCTATTAATAGCCTATTGATATTGTATGTCTAGCTTATCGCACACTTGGATAATCTAAGCTACGTCATCCAACGTTAAGTTCCATTCCATTATCTATGGGATAGAGATAAAGCCCTCAATCCCTAACGGTTCCCATCAGACAAATACTTAGAACACGAACTATATATACATGTTCGCCGACTATTGGAATAGCAATAAAAACGCCATTAATCAGGTGGTATTTGAGATTTAGTACTGGAGTTGTTATTATCCCCCGCGTTATTTTATTTCGTGGTCTAATTACTTTATTTTTAAAGACCATTTCGTTTTTACTTTTCGATTAAAAGTATTACAAGAGCAAAACATTTGAGCATCAATTCGGATAACACATTAAATAAATACAGTATTGAAACAACGGACTATCAGGTTGGTCAGGACAACGTCCAAAAATGGGGTTTCGATATACATAACCGCGTATTCGGGATCAGCGCAGGCCTTATTCTTATCTTCCTTTCCACACTCCTCATCGTTGATCCAAGCACTTCAAAAGAAATGCTAAATACCCTGAAAAGCAGCATCATTGAAAACTTTGATGTTCTCTTCATGTGGTCAACCAACTTTTTCGTCCTTTTCTCTTTGGCACTAATGCTGTCGCCGCTCGGTAAAATCCGTATTGGCGGCAAAGAGGCCAAGTCAGAGCACTCCAGAGTTTCATGGCTGGCGATGCTGTTTGCCGCAGGTATGGGTATCGGACTGTTGTTCTGGGGTGTTGCTGAACCTACCGCTTACTTTACTGACTGGTGGGGCACGCCATTTAATGTAGAACCATTAACCCCTGAAGCTAAAACATTGGCCATGGGGGCAACTATCTTCCATTGGGGTATTCACGGCTGGTCAATCTATGCGATTGTCGCGCTCGCGCTGGCATTTTTCACCTATAACAAGGGATTGCCGCTGTCGCTTCGTTCTGTGTTCTACCCGATCTTTGGTGACAGAGCCTGGGGCTGGCTAGGACATGTCGTCGATGTTATGGCAGTACTGTCGACCTTGTTTGGTTTGGCGACTTCGCTGGGATTGGGGGCAATGCAAGCCACCAGTGGTATCAACCATGTATTTGGTACTGATGGCGGTATCGGTATGCAACTGGCAGTCGTTATCTTAGTGACTTTAATTGCTATTGGCTCTGTTATTCGTGGCATCGATGGCGGCGTTAAAGTGCTGAGTAATATCAATATGCTATTTGCATTAGCCTTGCTGATATTCGTTACTTACGTCAGCTTTGATATTGTAATGGCGTCGATTCCAGACACATTAATGGCCTATGTGAACAATGTCATTGGCCTGAGCAATCCGCATGGTCGGGAAGACACAACATGGATGCATGGTTGGACCGTATTCTACTGGGCATGGTGGATTTCATGGTCACCTTTTGTCGGTATGTTTATTGCCCGAATCTCTAAAGGCCGCACAGTACGTGAATTCCTGTTTGCCGTGATTTTTATTCCAACATCGATGACCATCATTTGGATGGCTGTCTTCGGCGGTATTGCGCTCGATCAAGTCGCCAATAAGGTGGGTGAGCTGGGTGCTAATGGCTTGACTGATATTTCACTCTCTCTGTTCCATGTATACGATGCTCTACCATACGGCTCTGCCATTTCGATTCTTTCGGTTGTGCTGATATTGATCTTCTTCGTGACCTCATCGGATTCAGGTTCACTGGTGATCGACAGCATTACCGCTGGCGGCAAGATAGATGCACCGATCCCTCAGCGCGTCTTCTGGGCAACTGTAGAGGGCGCTATTGCAGCAGTCATGCTTTGGGTTGGCGGTAAAGAAGCGCTGCAGGCATTACAGTCCGGCGTCGTTGCTACTGCATTACCCTTCACCTTTGTGCTGTTACTAATGTGCGTTAGTCTGATTAAAGGGCTGAAAAGCGAATACGCGTTATACCGATAACGGCGATATATAGAGAAAACCAGTAACACACAGTAATATCATGACCGGCCTTAACCCAATGTTTGAGGCCGGTTTTTTATTACTTCAGAAAACCCATTAGTTACACAAAAGATTAAATAAAGGGGTAGTCAGACTCTGCCTCCATTTCGTCGATGTGAAAATCATCTCATTGCCAACATTTTTCGATTAGATTCGTGGTAACCACATTCCCATTGAAGCAGCGAAAATACCGCAGGCCATACCAAGAGAGAGTACAACTAAGCTTAAAGACATCACCATCTTATACTTTGGATTTTTACTGTCTGATGCAGCAAAATACAGTTGAGCGACAGCAAGCGGAAGCAGGTACTGAGCAAAGCCCAAAAAGCTTAAGAATGGCCCTTCGAATGTCTTAGGATCAAACCCTACAGGTGCCTGATGGACCATTAACCATAGCATCAGTCCAATACGAAAAAACCATACCCCTCCCATAACGATAAACAACCTTATTGCCCAACGTCTATGGGTTTTAATATCTCGCTTAATCGCGTTATATACCGCCAGCCCTGCAAATACCATGATTAAAATGGCGTTTAAACTGATGCTGTACTTACCAATCTCACCGCCTGCAACGCCGCGACTCCACACCATAAATAAACCACCCAGACTTAATATAAAAGCGGTTAGAATATAGACCCGTCCGTTAACGCGATGAAACTTAGGCGCATAAGATCTTATTTGGGGAATAAGCTGTAACGGCCCACCAATGAGCACCACCAAGGCTAAAAACAGATGCATTCCTACCGCTAAGTTACCTATGGTGTCACCTGCAATATAACCGTGTGGCATCACCTTATTCCACTCTGCAAGATCTCCGGAAAAGGTTGCCCCACCATAAAAAATGGCCACATAGGCAGCAAAAATCCATTGCCCCATGACAGTCACTGCAAACCATAATTTCGCACTATGACCAAGCCAGTGCCTATTCGTTGAATTATGACTTTTACCATCTACCGCTATTGTTCTGATTATTGCAGCTTCGCTCATTCCTATCCCCTTGGCGTACCTTAAAAGTTAACAATTTTTATTTAACACATCGTTAACAGCAAAAGTTATGCCAGAAATATAAGAGCTATAAATCAATGCATTACCCAAAGCGTCATCTCAAAAGATAATATATTCACTGAAAATCAGTCAATATGGCGATTAATATGGCATCGAATAAGAATGGTCCATTCCCCTAAACTGGGACATTAAATAAGTAGGTTCTGCAATAAATAGCGCGGAGAGAGTCTGATCCAGTCCTTTTAACGAGATACTGAAGGAAAGTTTACTCTGACCCGCCCTATTTTGATTAGCTTAAAACAGATCTTCTAGCCACTTCTTGGTCAGGCCAATACTGAGCATAACCTTAAGCTTTATAAGTGCCATGGTATCACCAGACTCCAGTGCAGTTTCGCCGCAACGCGGATCTGAGCGCTGCAATGCACCAGTCATTTTATGGTCGATTGGGATCGGTTCACAACCGTGTCCCGACTCACAAATAAAGTCCCACTTCTCTTTAGCGGGCACATGACAAGTGAAGCAGTTGCCATCGAAGCGATTCACTACATCAACAAAACCACGCTTTGCAATTTTAGAACCACTTTCATCAACTTCTAACTCAAAAAACTCCCAGTCACTGGTTGCCGGAAAAGTGCCAGGCTCACGCTTGACCATAACTTCGGTTGGTACCAGTTGCACCACAGATCCTGTCGGATATATCGCTCCCTCAGGTGAATTAGCGGCGGCCAGAGTCCCGTTAATGTCTCCCAACAGATTATCTACGTAAAAGTGGCGCACTGGCGTCATGTCGCGTATGCAGCTAAAACTTGTTTCATCAACATTTACAACGGCAGGTTCAGATTCAGGCGTTGTCGCGGCAGTGCTCGCTGTACTGCAAATCAGTGTAATGAACAAAATCATCGCACGTTGGCCATTAATTAATTCTGCTTTCATGGTGTTCCTTATTGTTAAAGCTTAAAAGATGAGCCAGATTTAAAATCTGTTTTACTACAGGCATTCATTGAACAGCCTGTGATCCTTTACTGCAGTCGGATTGAATATATATTTCGAACAATTCAATTGCGCGCAATATTATTGCATTTATTTACTCATGACAAGTCTATGCTGGATAAACTTGTTAAAATAAACGCATTTGCTCAAGGCAAACACTAAGCCAATTATAGTCTCAGCATCTTAAGCTCATCAGGGATGATAAGAGGGTAACCTTTTAAAAGTTTGGGTCAGAGTAAACCTATGTTTTTCCCTTTTTCTCTAAAATCGATTAACCCAATTCCAAACCTCGCCACTCACAGAGTCCAATCTTCCCCGTTGGAAATTTTCGCTTCTCAGAAATTTCGCCGGGGTGCTGAGGGATTGACTCTTATGAACTCTTAGCAAATGCAATGGAGCGGGGACAAGCGCTTTACCCCTTGGCTCTGCTCTTTACAACAGAATGGGCGAAGCGCCACAGCTTTAAACTAATCTGCAGACATAAAAAAACCGATACTTTTAAGTATCGGTTTTCTTTATTTGGCTTTAGCTTTTGAGCTATAGACCGACAACGTATTTTACGTAGGATAAATTGATTATAACAAGGCGCCTTGAGCGACGCGTAGTCTTTCTTACGCGAGCGAATGGCAACGCAGTAAGAATCAATTTAGACCAGTAAAATTACATCATGCCGCCCATTCCACCCATACCGCCCATACCACCCATATCAGGTGCACCAGCTGATTCTTGTGGCGCATCACACACCATAGCTTCAGTAGTGATCATTAGGCCTGCAATAGATGCAGCGAACTGTAGTGCACAACGGGTCACTTTAGTTGGGTCAAGGATACCCATCTCTAGCATGTCGCCGTAAGTGTCGTTACCCGCGTTGTAACCATAGTTACCAGTGCCGATCTTCACGTTGTTAGCAACAACTGAACCTTCTTCACCCGCGTTAGTCGCGATTTGACGAAGCGGTGCTTCCATAGCGCGTAGTGCGATAATCACACCGTGCTTCTGGTCTTCGTTAAGCACTTCAACTTCACCAATTTTGCTTGCTACACGTACAAGTGCAACACCACCACCAGCAACAACACCTTCTTCAACGGCTGCGCGAGTTGCGTGTAGTGCATCTTCTACACGTGCTTTCTTCTCTTTCATTTCAACTTCAGTGGCTGCGCCAACCTTGATTACGGCTACGCCGCCTGCAAGTTTAGCCATACGCTCTTGAAGTTTTTCTTTATCGTAGTCTGAAGTTGATTCTTCAGCTTGGATTTTGATTTGTGCAACGCGTGCTTTAATTTGAACTTCTTCACCGTTACCATCAATGATAGTGGTGTCATCTTTAGTGATGATAACGCGCTTTGCAGTACCCAAATCTTCTAGAGTCGCTTTTTCAAGCTCTAGACCAATCTCTTCAGCAATAACAGTACCGCCAGTTAGGATAGCGATATCTTGTAGCATTGCTTTACGACGATCGCCAAAACCTGGGGCTTTAACAGCAGCGACTTTAACGATACCGCGCATGTTGTTTACCACTAATGTGGCTAGCGCTTCGCCTTCAACGTCTTCAGCAACGATAAGCAGTGGCTTACCTGTTTTAGCTAGACCTTCAAGGATAGGAAGCAATTCACGGATGTTTGATATTTTCTTATCAACCAACAAGATGAATGGCGTTTCTAGTTCAATACTGCCCATTTCTGGGTTGTTGATGAAGTATGGTGATAGGTAACCACGGTCAAACTGCATACCTTCAACAACATCTAATTCGTTCTCTAACGCTTGGCCTTCTTCAACAGTGATAACGCCTTCTTTACCAACACGCTCCATCGCTGTTGCGATGATGTCACCAATTGATTCGTCAGAGTTAGCTGAGATAGTCGCCACTTGTGCGATAGCTTTAGATTCTGAACACTCTTGTGACAGTGTCTTAAGTTCAGCAACTGCAGCGATAACCGCTTTGTCGATACCGCGCTTAAGATCCATTGGGTTCATGCCAGCAGCAACGGCTTTTAGGCCTTCTGTCACGATAGCTTGAGCAAGCACGGTAGCAGTAGTAGTACCGTCACCCGCAGCGTCATTGGCTTTAGAAGCAACTTCTTTCACCATTTGAGCGCCCATGTTTTCGAACTTGTCAGCAAGTTCGATCTCTTTAGCGACTGACACACCATCTTTAGTGATAAGTGGAGCACCGAAGCTCTTGTCTAGTACTACGTTACGACCTTTTGGGCCTAAAGTTACTTTTACTGCGTTTGCTAGTACGTTAACGCCTGCAAGCATTTTTACGCGTGCATCGTTACCAAATAATACGTC
Organism: Shewanella sp. GutCb; assembly: GCF_002836135.1. NCBI lineage: Bacteria > Pseudomonadati > Pseudomonadota > Gammaproteobacteria > Alteromonadales > Shewanellaceae > Shewanella > Shewanella sp. GutCb. The sequence continues at coordinate 30,939 of NZ_PJBL01000017.1, forward strand.
TTTAACAGCCATTTTTAATTGTCCTTTAAATTCTGTTTAAATTACCGATGTGTCCTCTAAGCTCGAGCAACACATCAGCATTGAAAAATGTTTAAACGAAGTGGTTTAACTCACAACAGCCATTAGATCAGATTCTGAAAGGATCAGCACTTCTTCACCATCAATTTTTTCTTTCTTAACGCCGTAACCTTCGTTGAAGATAACCATGTCACCCACTTTTACGTCAAGTGGCTGAACTGAACCATTTTCAAGAATGCGGCCATTACCTACAGCAAGAACTTCACCGCGTGATGATTGCTCAGCAGCACTACCTGTTAGTACGATGCCACCAGCTGACTTTGATTCAACTTCTGAACGTTTAACAATGACACGATCATGTAATGGGCGAATATTCATCGATGGATGCTCCTAGTATTTTGGTCGCCAGCGCTTATTGCTGACTATTAAAGATTGTAACGATATTGGTTGTTTTCACCTCTGTGAAAACAAAAATCTCGCTTGATGTTCGAGATATGGGGGTAAAGGTCGACAGTTCCAAGCCCCATTTATAAAATAAATCTGTTTATTTTAACTCTGTTTTATAAATATTGCGGCAATCCTGATAGAATTCGCCGTCCAAGCATAGACTAGGCAACACTTCCCTATGAAAGACAGACACGGGCTGCTAACACAGCCAATTGGTCGTGTACTGCTAAATATGAGCCTCCCAAACCTGATTGGTATTCTAACCATTCTCGGGTTCAGCCTCATTGACACTTTTTTTATCAGCCAGTTAGGCACCGAATCCCTAGCGGCAATCAGCTTTACTTTTCCTGTAACCTTAATCATCGCCAGTATCGCTATTGGCATTGGCGCAGGAGTTTCCACCAACTTAGGCCGCCTTATAGGCAGTGGCCACGCCGATAAAGCCAAGATTTTTTTGCATGACGCGCTATTGTTAACCTTCTTGGTAACCGCGGTTATCTCGCTGCTTGGCAGCTTGTGTATTAGTCCGTTATTTAGCTTGCTCGGCGCTAACCAAAACAGCTTACCGCTGATCCATGACTATATGTTTACCTGGTATCTCGGTGCGCCATTATTGGTGTTGTTGATGGTGGGTAACCAAGGCCTACGCGCGACGGGGGATACCCACTCGCCGGCTAAAATAATGATGTTGGCGGCGCTGATAAACCTGATTCTGGATCCGCTGCTTATTTTCGGTATTGGGCCTTTCCCACGCTTAGAAATTCAAGGCGCTGCCATTGCCACGGTGGTCTCTTGGATAGTGGCGCTGTCGTTATCGACTCATCTACTGATTTTTAAGCGTCACTTAGTCGAGTTTGCTGAGTTTAATCTCGCCAGACTTAAGTGTAATTGGAAGCAACTGGCGCATATTGCCCAGCCTGCAACCTTAATGAACCTATTAAACCCAGTCACAAATGCCATTATCATGGCGATGCTGGCACGTATCGACCATAGCGCCGTCGCCGCCTTTGGCGCGGGCACTCGATTAGAGTCGGTGATGTTGATTGTGGTCATGGCGTTGTCGTCAAGCCTGGTGCCATTTGTGGCGCAGAACTTAGGCGCAGGGCAAACCGCTCGTGCCCGTGATGCATTGCTGCTTTCACTCAAGTTTGTATTGTTGTTTCAAACCCTACTTTATCTGCCGCTATTCTTTTTAGCCGAGCCTTTAGCACAATTGTTCAGTAGCGACCCACAAGTGATTGAGTGGTTGAGTTTTTATATTTTGGTATTACCTGCCGCTTACGGCCCTCTCGGCGTTGTTATCTTGGTGGCGACCACGCTCAATGCCTACCATAGACCCATGAGTTCACTGGTATTAAATATCTGCCGTTTGTTTTTAATCATGCTGCCATTGGCAGCTCTGGGCTCTTATCTGGGCGGCGTAAAGGGCTTGCTGCTCGCGCTACCGATCACCAATGCGTTGATGGGACTGGCTTGCTATATTCTGGCACGTCGAATTTCAGAACCTGAACTCGCTCCAATAGCACACTAAAGGACACCCGATGCTGGCATCAAAACAGATTTTTAGCGATGAAGATTTTAGCGACCAAGATCTGCAAGATGCCCATTTTGAGCATTGTGAATTCCACCACTGCCGCTTTAACCATGCCGACCTAACCGATGCGCGTTTTAGCCATTGTAAATTTGTACGACAAGGCGAAGATGAGGGCTGTGATTTTAGCTACGCGACGTTAACCAGCGCCAGCTTTAAACACTGTAATTTGAGCATGACCCTGTTTAAGGGTGCCCGCTGTTACGGTATTGAGATGCGCGAGTGTAACTTGCAGGGGAGCGACTTTAGTCGGGCTAGCTTTGCCAATTACATTACCCCTAAAAGCTATTTTTGCTCTGCCTATATCACCGCTTGTAACTTGGCTTATGCCGACTTAAACAGTGCATTGCTGGAAGAGTGTGAGCTATTTGATAATCGCTGGCGCGGGGCTAACCTCACTGGCGCGTCGATGAAAGGCAGCGACTTAAGTGGCGGCGAGTTCTCCCCAGAGCAATGGGGCACCTTTGAGCTTAAAGGGTGTAACCTCACCCGAATTGAACTCGACGGTTTAGATCCGCGCAACGTTGGGCTTGAGGGCGTGATCATTAATCAATGGCAACAGGAGCAATTACTGGCACCATTGGGGCTGATAGTCACGCCTGACTGAAACCCCTGGTTAAGTATGCGCGTGGGTTAGATAGCGCCGCGTAATCTCTCTTCCCTGCCGCAGCCCTTACCTGAATTACAACGCTCGAGTGCCGCCATCATATGATCGATAAATCGCTGACTGGCTAAGCTAATAAAACGTCTTGAGGGATATACCCGATAGCACTTGCCTATATCATGTACTCTACATCTTCAAACGGTCTTAAATCCAGGACTTGATAGCACCGCGTAATCTCTCTTCCCTGCCACAACCCTTACCTGAATTACAACGCTTGAGTGCCGCCATCATATGATCGATAAATCGCTGACTGGCTAAGCTAATAAAACGTCTTGAGGGATATACCAAGTAGCACTTACCTATATAGGGCGCTACATCTTCAAACAACATGGTGAGTTCACCACGTTCGACATAATCACGCGTCACTTCTATCGGGAGGAAGGCGATCCCACGGCCGGCTAAGCTCGCTTCTAAACAGAGTTGAAGGCTATTTAGGCACAGGTTGCCTTTGACGGCTATTTTCATATCATTGCCGAAGGGAACTTCATTAAAAATTCGGCCGTTAGGGTAACGGAAAAGAATGGAGTTATGCTTCTCTAGATCTTCGGGAAGCAAGGGTGTGCCTGCCTTTGCCAAATAGTCGGGACTGGCGACGAAATGTAATTCTTCGGTGAGCACTTCCCGAGCCACCATCTCACTTTCGTTAAAGGCGTCTTCAATCATGAAAGCGAGATCGATATTATTACGGATCATATCCTGCGGTTCAGTACTCACAATCAGCTCAACGGTAAGCTCAGGGTTATGATCCATAAATTCGAAGATACCACTGGCAATATCGAGCAACTCAGGCACTGGGAACATAAGAATGCGTAAGTGGCCTCCAATCTCGGCTTCCGTATCAGTCAGCTCCACCATTGTCTGCTCAAGTTCGCCAAGAATAGATAAGGTCTTATCGTAGAAATGACTCCCCGACGCCGTTAATGTCATAGAGCGACTCTGACGATGAAACAATTTCACATGCAGATCCTCTTCTAAGCTCTGCAAGCGGCGACTCACGGTCGATTTAGGCAGGTTCAACAGATCTGCCGCATCCACTAAACTGCCTGTTTCTACGATACGATGAAACAAGGCAATATCTTCAGTTTTCATACTCTCTCACTACAAATTCGCGGCACATTCACGGCACACTCTACAGGGGCTGTACAGCGTCACGCTGGGCGAATAGCTCAAGTAAATAACTTAAGTAAAAGCGCAGCCGACAAGCACATTTGATCAGTAACATCTTTAACAGCAAAGATCATGCACACGATTAGCATTTACAATCAAGGTTAAATAGTCTCACTTTATGGAACTCACACTCCCATTCATTCCCGTTTTGTTCAAAATTAGATACTGTTATCTTAGCCGTCATTAATACTATTTGTCGCACTTATGGAATTCGGTTTATGAAGCACCTCCCCCAAACATTCATCCTTGTTATGATCGCAGCCATATTCTCGGGCTGCAGCGCAGAATCAACTGAAGCTGCACCGCAATCAATAAGGCCCGTGAAGTTATTGGAAGTCACCGATATTAATGCCGCTTCTATTCGTGTTTTCCCTGCTAAAGTGGCCGCGACTAAGCAGGCCGACTTGAGCTTTCGCGTCTCTGGTCAGTTAATTGATTTTAATTTGGTCGAAGGTCTACAGGTAAAAAAGGGGGCGACTCTGGCTCAATTAGATGACAGAGATGCCCGCAACACTTTGCTTAATCGGGAAGCGGATCATGAGTTGGCTACCGCCGATTATAAACGTAAGGGCGAATTACTTCGCCGTCAGCTGATCTCACCTGCCGATTACGATCTTGCTAAGGCGCAATTAAAGTCAGCCACCGCTGCCCTTGCTAATGCCCGAGATCAGTTAAGTTACACCCGCTTACTCGCACCTTATGACGGCACAGTGGCTAAAATTTCTATCGACAATTACCAGATGATCCAAGCCAATCAGTCAGTGTTAGTGTTGCAGAAAAATCATCATATTGATGTCGTCATTCAGGTGCCTGAATCAATGGCGAATAAAGCTATCGCATTTAATCCCAATGCCAAGTTTCAGCCACAGGTGCGTTTTAGCACTCAATTGGATAAAAGCTATCAGGTCAGCTTGAAAGAGCATGCGACACAAGTCACCCCTGGCACCCAGAGCTATGAAGTGGTCTATACCCTACCCAATCCGACGAACATCAACATCCTTCCTGGTATGAGCGCCGAGCTAACATTGGACCTATCACTGGGCAATGAACTCAGCAAAACCGTGGTGCCAGCAAGTGCAGTGATGAAGCGCGATCAAGATGGCGAGAACATCATCTGGCTCTACCATGCTGATACTGGCAGTGTGACGCCAAAAATTGTCACCCTCGGCCGTGTCACTACCCATGGCATTGAAATTTTAGAGGGACTAAGCCTAGGCGATCAACTTGTGGTTGCTGGAGTGCAATACCTATCAGCCGAACAAAGCGTTAAACCACTGCGTTGGCAGCGTGGCGTATAACCCCTGATGACACCGGAATTAGCTTTTATGTTTCTCTTTCGCCTGCAAGGATTTAATCTGTGAATTTTGCTCAATATTCAATCGAACATAAAGTCATTAGCTGGATGTTCGCCCTATTACTGCTCGTGGGGGGCAGTATTTCATTTCTTGGCTTAGGTCAGCTCGAATTTCCGGAATTCACTCTTAAACAAGCACTTGTGGTTACCGCTTACCCCGGCGCCTCACCCGAGCAGGTAGAGGAAGAGGTCACCTTAGTCCTTGAAGATGCCATACAGCAACTCGATGCCGTCAAGCACATAACGTCGGTCAACAGTGCGGGCTTATCTCAGATTGAAGTGGAAATTGAAGAGCATTACGGGGCAGATGAACTGCCGCAAGTATGGGATGAACTTCGCCGTAAGGTGAATGACAACATAGCCTTGTTACCCCCCGGGGTCGCGACCCCTGCGGTTATTGATGATTTTGGCGATGTGTATGGCATTTTGCTCAACATCACTGGCGATGGCTACACCAGCCGAGAACTGCAAAATTATGCTGATTTTCTCAGGCGTGAACTAGTACTGGTCGATGGGGTTAAAAAGGTCAATATTGCCGGTGATATTACTGAGCAGGTGGTGGTCGAAATTTCACCACAGAAGCTCAATGCACTCGGTCTGGACCAAGACTATATTTATAGCCTGATCAATAGCCAAAATGTGGTGTCCAATGCCGGCAGCATCCGTGTCGGCGATAACCGTATCCGTTTACACCCTACTGGCGAATTTAATCACGTTAAACAGATGGAACGCTTGCTGATTAGCGCACCAGGCAGCACTAAGCTCATCTATTTAGGTGATATTGCTAAGATCTATAAAGCCAACGATGAAACGCCAAGTACGCTCTATCATGGTAACGGTGAGTCTGCGTTATCGGTGGGCATTGCATTTTCTAGCGGCGTCAATGTTGTTGATGTGGGTGAGGCCATTAACCAAAGATTGGGCGAACTGGATAACCAACGTCCTATCGGTCTTGAACTCTTTAAGGTCTATGACCAGAGCAAGATGGTCGACCAAACGGTCAGTGGGTTCTTAATCAATTTGGCAGAGTCGATTGCCATCGTGATCGGTGTGCTGCTGATATTTATGGGAGTACGTGCTGGTCTGCTAATGGGCTTGGTATTGTTACTGACCATATTAGGCACCTTTATCATGATGAATGTGCTCAACATTGAGCTGCAGATCATCTCTCTCGGGGCATTGATCATTGCGTTAGGTATGTTGGTCGATAACGCCATCGTGGTTACCGAAGGCATTCTCATCGGCATTAAGCGGGGTTACAGTCGCTTAGAAACCGCGAAACAAGTCGTCAAGCAAAGCCAATGGCCACTGCTTGGCGCGACGGTGATTGCTATTCTCGCCTTCGCACCCATCGGCTTATCTGACACTGCCACGGGTGAATTCTGCGTCTCTTTATTTCAAGTCTTACTGATCTCTTTGTTTATCAGTTGGATCACCGCGATGACATTGACGCCGTTTTTCTGTCATCTAATGTTCAAAGACGGTGTCGTCAGCGATGATGAAAACGATGATCCTTATAAGGGTTGGGTATTTCAGATATACCGTAGCAGCTTAAATACGGCGATGCGCTTTCGCTCTGTGACCATACTGTTGGTTATTACAGCGCTGATAGCCTCAGTCATGGGCTTCGGACATGTGAAAAACGTGTTTTTCCCAGCCTCAAACACGCCAATGTTCTTTGTTGATGTGTGGATGCCAGAGGGCACCGATATTAAGGCAACCGAACACTTACTCGGCCGTATCGAACAAGACTTGATGCAACAGCAACAGCGCCATGATATCGGTCTAGTCAACTTAACCAGTGTTATCGGTCAAGGTGCACAACGATTTGTGCTCTCCTATGCGCCAGAGAAAGGCTATAGCGCTTACGGTCAACTGCTGATAGAGATGACCGATCTTACTCGCTTGAATCAGTATATGCGCATCCTAGAACAGGAGTTAAGCCTTAAATACCCAGAAGCGGAGTACCGCTTCAAGTATATGGAAAATGGCCCTAGCCCAGCCGCTAAGATTGAGGCGCGCTTCTATGGTGAAGATCCAAAAGTGCTGCGCCAACTCGCGACCCAAGCCGAAGCCATTTTAGAGGCAGAGCCTACGGCAGTTGGTGTGAGGCATAACTGGCGTAACCAGGTGACCTTAATCCGCCCGCAACTGGCCTTAGCACAAGCTCGTGAAACCGGGATCAGTAAACAAGATCTCGATAACTCCTTGCTGGTTAACTTCAGTGGCAAGCAGGTGGGGGTTTATCGTGAAAATAGCCACCTGTTGCCGATCATTGCCAGAGCTCCTGCAGAAGAGCGACTCGACGCCGACAGCTTGTGGAAACTGCAAGTTTGGAGCAGTGAAAACAACGTCTTTGTCCCTGTAAATCAAGTGGTCTCGGAGTTCACTACCGAGTGGGAAAACCCACTGATTATGCGCCGAGATAGAAAACGTATGCTGGCTGTCTATGCCGACCCCATCAATGGAACCGACGAGACCGCCGATTCCGTTTTCAGAAACATCAGAGCTGATATAGAAACCATTCCACTGCCCAGTGGCTATGAATTAGAGTGGGGCGGCGAATTTGAAACAGCCGGTGAAGCGCAAGTGTCGGTATTCAGCTCAATACCCATGGGTTATTTGGCCATGTTCTTAATCACAGTGTTGTTATTTAACTCTGTACGCCAGCCTTTGGTGATCTGGTTTACTGTGCCTCTCGCTTTGATTGGGGTGGTATCGGGCTTACTGATCTTTGATGCCCCTTTTAGCTTTATGGCACTGCTGGGCTTATTGAGCCTTACCGGTATGATCATTAAAAATGGCATTGTGTTGGTCGATCAAATCAACCTCGAACTCAGCGAAGGCAAAGAGGCCTATCAGGCAGTTGTAGACTCGTCGGTCAGCCGCGTACGCCCTGTGTTGATGGCAGCGATAACGACTATGCTGGGGATGGTGCCACTGCTATCCGATGCCTTTTTTGGCTCAATGGCCATTACCATCATCTTCGGACTAGGCTTTGCGTCAGTATTGACACTCATCGTACTGCCCGTCACTTATACCTTAATGTTTCGCATTCCTTATCCACATAAAAATGCGAAGTAAGGAGGTTACAACGCATTAAATTAACCCCGTAAATCAATTAAATTAGTACAACAAAAATGCTTCCCGGCAGCTCCGGCTTGACCCATAAATGGGCCAAGCCGGAATACTTTCTGATGTTTGATGAACAAAAGTTTACGAGTAATCGATCAACGAGGCTGTTAATGTAAACAGCTGTTGCTTACTATCATGGTCTGCTTATGAAGCCGCTAATATTCAGAATAATACCTTCCAAGCTGATAATCACCGCAGCATTGCTATCTATCCCCTGCTTATCAAGCGAAGCGATAGCCAATACAGCATTGGATGATAAACCCCAGTTGGAACAACAGAGTGAAGAGTATTCAATTGGCGTAATGGTAAAAGCGATAAATACTGCACTTGAAAATCCATCTAACGACTCATTAGAGATTATTACTCACTACGGCACCGACTCGCGTTATTATGTGATGATAAGAGGCTGGTTGGTACAGGTGCTTAGTGGCGTTCAAAGCCAATATTATGCCAGCCAAGATCGTCATACTCACAAAGCAGCATTAGCAGAAAAAATAGAATTTTTACAGCAAGCGTTACGACGTATAGATCTAGAATAAAGACGCCTGAACCCTCTTAAAAGGCCAGGAAAAGTTCTAAGACCACCTATTAAACCGAATGGGTATAACCATGAAAACCTCAACAAAAGCAGCCTTGTTATCGGCATTTATTTTTCCTGGTGCAGGCCATTTTTATTTAAAGCAGCGTGCGGTAGGCAATCTCATTTTAGTCACGACCATCGCCTCTTTATCCTACTTATGCTGGCATGCCTATCAACGAGCACAGTTAATATCGGAGCAGATCTTCAGTGGAGAAATTCCATTACAGCTTGATGCTATATACAGCGCAGTAACTCAAGCGCCTGTCGGCAATGAAGCGATTTGGATTAACCTTGCTACCGCTGGTTTTATAGTGACTTGGATTATTGGTATTGCAGATGCTTACCGTTTAGGCCGCCGCCAAGATAGTGACTAGCTGTTCGATATAGCCAAATTTGCCAACAAAAAAGGGTTACTCATTGAGTAACCCTTTTTTATTAACAATGCTGATTTCAACAAAGCAGAATCGCGGTCGCGATTACATGCATGACTCTTTAGCGGCATTCGTTTTAGAGAAATCATGTTGCGTTGTCGGCTGAGTATGCTGAATAATTTTTGACTTTGCATTTTTCGAAAAATCATAAGCGTTAGTCGCCGCTAACGTCTTTGAAAAATCATGCCGAGTCGAGCCACGCTGAATATTATTGGGTTGCGCTGCTGCGGCAATATTTTTAGAAAAATCGTAATCAGCACGTGCAGCTGATGTTTTAGAAAAATCTGGTCGTTCTGCCATTGCTGATGCAGAAAATAAAGTAACAATTACAGATAAGGCTACGCTGGTTAACATTTTCATATACAACTCCAATCTAATTTGCCTATTTCGTTAACAAACAGTCTAAGTTATTTACCTGTTTTAGAGAACAAAAAAAGGACAAGTTTTGCAATTTGATACATATAACATACAAAAAATTAAAACTATGTTAGACAACTATGTTATTGGAGGAGGATTAACTATATGAAGAGTAACTGTTTTTATCGGCCAAGGACTCTCAGAAATCTTTCCTTCGAGCTTGTCTTGTATGGGAAACAAATCAGTAAACAAATGTAAACCGATCGGACAATGTGCGTGAGTAGTGCAATGACCCGACGCTAAAACTTGGCACACATCGTCGCAATTAGCACCATAGATATAACGACTGTCAGACAAAAATCCATGTTCACCATATTGCGTTTCAATCGACGAAGCGATGTTTGAAAAGTTTATCAGTAAAGATGTTTTACCAGTATCAGCAAGACGTTGTTGGATCTGTATATCGCTTTTATCTAGGGTATGTAGTATATCAGGCAACGCCATCGCAGGGCTCAGCAGAAACTGCCCAACCAATGAGATGAGTAATACCCAATGTGTTAACCCTTTAATCATTTAATCATTTAATCATTTACCCTTGCTAGAAATTCAATCGTTAAGATCCGTGAATGCACAGTAGTAGACAGATGATCCGCCCAATAGTTTCCATTTATATTTTTATTAAAGACTGACAATCAGGCCTCCCGCGCCCAATAAAAAAGCGCTTAGTTATTCACTAAGCGCTTTGATGATTTTCAAGGCTATTACGCTTAAATAGGTGAACCTGGTGGCATAGGTAAAGGATGAGCAATAAGCTTAAGCTTAGGATCGTTCAAGCCCTTTTCAATGCCTTGTTGCAACCAAGCAAAGTGCGCAGCTTCGTAGGCACTGACACGTTTTACTTTGCGTTTAAGCTGCTTAACCATATAGCCTAAACGTTCGGCTAATTGAGCCTTCACTTCAGGTCGTGTTTTATCGTCATGGTATGCCGCTAATAACACATCAACAGTCACCGCATTGACTCGCATCCACACACCTAATTCAGGGCCTGTTGGCATATCGGCAAAAACCGTTTTAGCGAGCACTTTATCGGTCACTTTTGACACCGACCATTGCTCTTTATCGTTAAGATAAGCTTGGTTTATACGATTGATTCGCTCTGGCACAAAAATTTGTGATAGTGCATGCCGACTTAAGACTTCAGCCATTCCTAAAGGATCCGCGACCACACCGAGTCCCGAATGGAAGCTTTCTCGAGTATTGTTATAGTTGCCCGCTTTAGGGACTAGCATCTCCTGCAGAGACTCAGAAATGGCTAACTCACTCGGCGCTAAGGTCGCTAAAATGGCCTGCAATGCTTGCTGCTGCAGTGCTGGGGCAAGGTAGTGCCATGATTTACCGTCCACTCCGTCACCATAAGTGTAATCTGTGCCCCCGATAAACTTAGCGGCGGCTGTGATTTGGAATCGCGTTAATAGGTAGATCGGCACAAAAGCATCACTAAGCTCACCTTTTGGCTGCTCCGCTAATAGTGCAGTGGCAGAGAAGTCTTGTATCGCTTTAGCGCGTACAGCACTTAAACGTGTCAATTCAGCCACTGGGTCGTTGCCGTTGTCCCACAGGCTGGCGTAAGCGTTACTGGCCCCCGCCCCTCTTGAATCGGCTTCACCAATATATCTAAGCCCTTGGCGCTCAACTTCTGCGCGCATATCCTTGAGTGCTGCTTTCTCTTGCGCTGGATCTGAGTATTCAGCGTAACCATAAGCAACGGTATATTTATCCCAAGCACCAATACCTTCATCATAAGGCTTAGTAATATCAATCTTGTCACCGTTAATCGTGACCATAGGATGTGGATAATCCATCACTGAGGCATTGTTATTGCTCGATGCGGCAAAGTTATGATCTAACCCTAACGTGTGGCCAACTTCATGCGCCGCAAGCTGTCTTATTCTTGCAAGTGACAACGCCATGGCGGCATCATCAGCCGCGGCTCTATCTTCCCAGCCCGCAGTAAGACCTCGTGCAATAAGATGGTCTTGTCGTACTCGTTGGCTACCCAGTGTGACATGCCCTTTAATGATTTCACCCGAGCGAGGGTCGGTCACGGCTGAACCGTAAGACCAGCCACGCGTAGCGCGATGCACCCATTGAATAACGTTATAACGTACATCTTGTGGGTCGGCATCTTCTGGCAATAACTCAACTTTAAAGCCATTGATAAAACCAGCTTCAGTAAAGGCATCTTCCCACCAGCTTGCGCCCTCAAGGAGTGCTGAGCGAATAGGCTCTGGCACACCAGGATCGAGGTAATAAGTAATAGGTTTAACAACCTGACTTGGCGCAGCACCAGGGGTTACTTTCTCTAGTCGGTGGCGCAGCAGAAAACGTTGACGAATATCTTGATCGACACGGCTGCCGTAATCGAGATAATCATCAGATAAGTAACCGCTCATGGGGTGATAAGAACGCGCCTGATATTGCTCTTCAGGCAAAGCGATAAACGAGTAACGTAAACGCACTGACATATGTTTTGCATCAGGGGTTACCTGCGCAACATAGTTACCCTCTTTGGCACTGTTAAAAGTCAGTAATACATCCACATCACTATTACGCTCAAATGACTTAACCCCTTCAGGTAAAATCAAAGACTTCGTTTTGTCTAATTGGTAGCTACCCTGTTTAGTCTGCTCTAAGACATCGCTAATACCATGTAGATCGTTAACGACTAAGTCATTTATAGAGACTAAATTACGCTTACCTGTGACCAATTTTCCGCGCCATAAAACAGATTCAGCAAATGCCTCTTTTACTGCACGTTGCTCGGCAGCATTATCAGTGTCAGCTCGGTAAGCGGTATTGAGTTGTTTAAGAATAAGGTAAGGGCCATGGCGTTCAAACTGTACCATTCGGGTACGCCCTAACTGCCCTCTATCAAGACCGATATCATTGGAGCCAACCCCATGCGGTAAACTGGTGAGCAATAAAAAAGGTTGGTTGAGTTTGTTGGCTTCCATGTAGAGATCGCCAGATGCTTTCTCATAAAACAGATTAATGAAACCTGTGGCTGCTTGGCTTTTCTTAATGATCGTGTTGGTATTAGTAGCAGCATTCACACTGGTCAGTGGCATTGTCGCTAGGGCGATTGCCAGTGCAAGTTTGTAAGGTTTCATGGTCTCTCCTTGAGCCTTATTATTCGCTATTGTATCAATACAATAATCTTTATTATTTGTTAGCTTAATAAATAGGCTTGTACTATAGCAAGCCTATATGAAAAATTATCAAGCTAATCATGATTTTCGACCACATTCATTAATCCAATAACTGATGGTTTCAAATAACTCGTTGAGCACAATAGGTTTAGTGATATGTGCATTCATCCCTGCTGATAAACTCTTTTCTCTATCACCAGACATAGCGTGGGCCGTCATCGCGATAACGGGCAGCTCTGATGCAGGATAACGTTTACGCAGTTCTTTGGTGGCGGTTAAACCATCCATCACTGGCATCTGTATATCCATCAGAACAGCATCGTAGCTTGCCGCATCAATCATCTCTAAGGCGATTTGGCCATTTTCAGCCACATCTACCGTATAACCTGCACTCTTGAGTAGTTCAGTCGCAACCTGCTGATTAATAAAGTTATCTTCAACTAACAATATATAACCAGCATCTTTGTCTGATTCTTCTTCACTCGCCTCTGGTAGCGGATTTAGGCTTGGTTCGTCGGAGAATGCCGAGATTATTTCGTCAAACAAAGATGACGCTTTAAAGGGTTTTTGCAGCAATGCAAACACATTAGCACCTTCAATATCCTTATGCATCGGCTCCGCCGTATAGGCTGTCATCATGATGATCACAGGTCGCTTAGCCAACTTGCCTTCAGCCACCATGGCGTCGATCTCTTTAATCACCTCAATACCATCCATCTCGGGCATCATCCAATCAAGCAGCAGTAAATCGACCGGATTCTTGCTTAATTTATATAACCCTTCAGGGCCACTGGCGGCAGTATCAACAGAGAAGTGAAAATCTCGCATCACGCTTGAATAGATCTGCAACGCTGTCGGGTTATCGTCAATAACTAAGGTCTTCAAGCTGCCTACGGTTGCAGGCACCACAAATGGCAACACTTCCGCTTCTTCGGCAATCTCAAAGCTGATGGTGAAACTAAAGGTACTGCCTACCCCCATCTCACTTTCAACTTGCATGGTGCCACCCATCATTGACACTAAGTGCTTACTAATAGATAAGCCTAGTCCGGTCCCCCCGTACTTACGGGTGGTTGAACCATCAGCTTGGGCAAAGGCGTCAAACAAAATGGCTTGCTGCTCTTTACTAATCCCGATACCGGTATCACGTACCCAGAATTTAAGCGTAATGCGATGATCTCGCTCACCGACATCTTCACAGCCAAGCTCAATTTCACCTGACTGGGTGAACTTAACGGCGTTAGACAGCATGTTAATCAACACTTGCCCCAGACGCAGTGGATCGCCCTCAAGAATTAACCCCGCGGTGACCGGCGCATATAACAGTAGCTCGACACCCTTCTCTTGCGCTTTTAGCGCGTTAAGATCCAACGCATGGTCGAGCACCTTATCGAGTGGGAATGCGACCCGCTCTAGTTCAAGCTTACCGGCTTCAATCTTAGAAAAATCGAGAATGTCGTTGATGATCCGCAGCAATGAATGGGCTGAGAAACCGGCTTTTTCGAGGTAATCTTTCTGCTGAGCCGTTAGCGATGTGCGCTGCGCCAACTGCAACATACCAATAATCGCATTCATCGGTGTACGGATCTCGTGGCTCATGTTGGCCAAGAATTCACTCTTATAAAGGTTTGCCATTTCAGCGTCTTGCTTAGCTTCAAGCATGGCGCCTTCATTGCGCTTATGGCGGGTAATATCTTTATGGGTTCCGACCATACGCTTGGGTTGATTGGTCGCAGTAAACTCGACCACTCGACCACGCGATAGCAGCCAATGGTACTCACCATTTTTACCGAGCATTCTAAATTCAACATCATAAGTGCCCACGGGATTGCTCAGGTACTCATTACGATGTTCTTCTACCCGTAAACGGTCATCAGGGTGAATAAGTTCATCGATTGTAGAGACTAACGCAGGAAATTCATTACTCTTATAACCGAGCATTGAGTAATACGCTGGATTACAAATAATTTGCTCTGAATCTAGATACCAATCCCAGAGGCCATCCTCTACTGCGTCCATCGCAAGATGATAACGCTCTTCAGACAAACGTAACTGCTCAGCTGATTCATACTCGCGGGTAACATCACGCCATACTGCAATCAAACCTAACAGCTCATCCCGGCGGTTATAGAAGGGAATTTTTAACGTATCAAGCAGTACGGGTTTACCTGCCAGATCCACTTTTTCTTGGTAACGCAGTGGCACGCGATTGGCGAGGACGCGTTTATCTTCGGCGCGAATACGCACCGCTTGCTCGCTCGGGATGAGTGCATCAGCATACTGGCCTATGATCTCATTTTCGGTGTAACCAAGCATGCGCTCTGCAGATTTATTACAACCTAAATAACGACCCTCTTTATCTTTAAACACAATAGCTTCGGGGATCGAGTCCAGTAAGGAACGCAATAACGCATACTCTTGCTCACGTCGTTCAGTGGTCTCTTTGAGTCGCTCTGTACGCTGTGCAACTTGCTTGTCGAGTCGCCGGTTTTGTTCTGCTAGATGTCGGGTATATTGTTTGTTTTCTTCAAAAATCCGACTCACGAGCTGGAACCAGGGGGCCCAGCCTTCGGTGATCTTCTCCGGTGGCTTTATCGGCTCCGCCGAGCACTCTTCTAAGTGTGTGAGTAGCCGAGTGGCAGGGTTAACGAACGAGCGACGTGTCTGCCAATGCACAATCGTAACCAAAATGGATAACGCCATCACCACCAACACAAATGACAGTTCAAGTTTTTCCCATGAATCTTTAAACAGATCATCCACATCTTGCAGATACAGTAGTCGCCAAGGCGCATTATTTAACGCTACAGAGTGAATGTAATAGCCATTACGGATAATACCTTCATGGGCATCAAACAGTTCAGACTCTGGGATGGAGTGCAATTCAGAAGGGATCTTTTGGCTGATATGGTAAACCCGACTAAAGTCCGAGGTATCGATATCGCTATGGGACAAAATATTATTGTCCTGATCCAGTAAAATTACTGTACCAGGCATTTTAAAATAGAGACGGATCTGCTTGGCTAATGAAGATAAGGTCATATCTAAGTTGATTGATCCGATAAACTCATCTTCGAGATAAATAGGCACGCCTAGAGTGGTTAGCAAGCCCTTTTCAGCAGGCTCAACATAGGCCGGACTCCATGCAATACTGCGCTGCGGATTCATCGCTGGGGTGACTAACTGGAACTGTTTTTTATTGAGCAGTTCATCGCGAAAACGTTGATCATCCGATGGCCAAGGATAATAGGACATTATTCGACGTTTAGAGATGTAATAGATGGATGAGGCTTTGGGCGCGGCTTGCGTCGCAACAGGGAATGACAGCGATAACTCAAACAGCATTTCCAGTTCTTGATAGAACTTATCGCTGCGGCCGTTAAGAGAACCCGCACCGGTTATCCGCCCCATGCTGGTAAACGGTTCACCACTGTGGGCATAACTCGGTTCCAGTGTAAAAAACTGACCACTTTCGTTAAATTTTTCATACTGGGGTAAGCGGTCTTTACGCACCAGTTCACCCAACCTTAAATGGTCAATGGCGACATTACGCAAACTCTTTACCGCTCTAATACTCGATTCAAGCAACAGATCGATTTGTAGCACATGACGCTCAACAAGCTCTTCACGTTGCTCCATCACTTGTGTTTTTTGTCTTTCAAAAAAGAACCAAGCAGTCACCAAGGCCATGATAATTACACCGATGTAAGTGTAAAAAACTGCCCTACTATAATTTTTTTGTATCTGTGACTTTAGCTGAGGAGCCGGATCAGTCGGTTTCATTTACAACCCTTGGTAATGCTCAATCGAAATGTGTAATCGTGAGTGCCAATGCCTAAACAACGTTTATCTTGGCATGCTGGCCAATAGTATCAGGAAGATAGCTGATTGGAATACTCTATATTAGCCTAAAATGTAATTAATCAAACAAAAAAATGCCTATGCATATGAGTAAATTCCCAGCCTACACTTGCTGTATAAATCACGACGAGGAGTGAAGATTTAGATGGGATGTCTCGAACACATTTATTGAACGGCAACGCCCATTTTTCTCTGACATTGATAGCCTAAATCATTTAAAGAAAATGATATGGCCTGATCGTTTTATTTATCCTACGAGTAATTGTAGCTATTGATATCAACTGACAACACGTAATATTTATAAATGCAGCAATTGCCATAAAAAAACAATAAATAACAGTCGCTAAATGACTCCACGGCAGCCGTATTTCTTTTACAAAGGGTTTTGGCCTATCTCGTTTTAGCATTAGAAAAGTAATATTTCTACATTGAGAATGCACAAAATGATTGAGGTAAATTGGCAAAAGTACCTTTGATATAAGGCTGAGAACGGCTATGGAACATAAACATAGCTAATGGAGACTTTCTGGTGTGACAGAAATTGATGCTCTTCAGGTGCGTGGAAGAAAAAGGTACGAGATTTATCACTGTCCAAGTGATGGACAGTGTTTGGTATAAAACAAAGCTTCGCGGTATTACTTACTACTACCCACACGAGGATATTTGTCACAGATCCAATCAACGATTTTCATGATCCTTGCATCGCGCTGCTTCGATGCTTTATAGGCTATCGAATAATTAAAACCTGAATAACATGAAGGAAGATCTAATTTAACCAGGTTGCCCGAATCGATTTCAACCTTCAAGGTTTGTTCAACCCCCAGTACAACACCTTCTCCATATATCGCAGCTTGAACCGCTAGCATATTATGATTAAACACTAACTTCTTCTGAACGGAACTCATTTCGATACCGTTATCCCTGAACCAGCTATCCCAGTCCAGACCATAATCTTTATGTTTGGAAAATAACAAACAGTGATCATGTAAATTTTGCGACGTAATTTTTTTCGACTTTTCAAGATATTCAGGACTACAAAATGCAATAAGCGTCTCTTTAATAAGCGGCTTAAACACATAACCATCTTGCGACTCTCGAGTTACGATAAATATATCGGCAATCATATCGCTCATTTCGATGTCATTTTGAAACATGCCGACGTTAATATTCAACTCAGGATATTCCCTTCTCAACTTCTCCATATTTGGAACCAGCCATCTGGCCGCGAGAGAAGTATAGGAGTGCACCCTGACCTCACCAGACATCGTTGGAACCAGACTGGCACAGACACTATTCAAGTCATAGAAAACCGGAGACAGTCTCTGCCTCAGTTCAAGGCCTGCTTCAGTTAAGTTGATTTTTCCTGAATTCCGATAAAATAGCTTTTCTAAGAAGTAGTCTTCCAGCTGTTTAATCTGCTGCGATACAGCACTTTGAGTAATACTCAATTCATTAGCAGCAAGAGAGCAACTTTCTAATCTTGCGCAGGACTCAAAAATCTGAAGTGCTCTTAACGGAATATTATTATTCATAATTAACTAAATATCGAAAACCTTACAGGAGGTTATCATAAGATTTTACTTAAAAAATGTAATGACGCGCACAATAAAGTGTTACTCCATAGTTAAATGGAACGGGTTTTTTTAATAATAAGACTGGGATCACAAACACTACCTATAACGTGAACACTAAATATAAAAATAAATTTCAGTGCAATTTTAAAATATAACGACAATGATAATAAAAATCAAACAATAAGAATAAAGCCACTATAAATCAAAAGCTTAACCTTGAACAAAATATTTACCATCAACTATTGTCAAAATAACGCATACATCTTGGGTGTTTTTATTAAAATAAAACATTCATCAATATTTAAATTTTTCATTTGGTTAACAATCGTTCGTGAAAATACCCCGTAGAATTAAACAGGGCATTAATCAAATACACTTGTTCGAGAAGATTAGACAAAGTCTAATATACTGGTAATTAGACTATCCCAATATAACACTGAGATCTTGGCTGACTTCATCGAGAAATTCATCGGCTTGATCAAACACACCCAACATTTTTATGAAACCGTGAATGACGCCGCCATACATCTTATGTTTTACCAGCACACCGCATGCCTGAAGTTTTTGTGCATAATGACAGCCATCATCGCATAAGGGATCATACTCGGCGGTATAGATCAATGTCGGTGGTAACCCACTGTGGTCGGCAGCATCGAGGGGCGAGCAATAGGGATTTTTGGCATCGGTTTCGCTGCGTACATAGTGATTCCAGTAATATTTCATACTGGCTTGCTGGAGCAAATAACCTTCGGCATTGGCGACAGCCGAAGGCGTATGCCACCCGTACTGCACTGCTGGGTAAACCAATACCTGATATGCCAGCTTAGGTCCATTTTCATCACGCAGACGTAAACACACAGCAGCAGCAAGATTACCGCCCGCACTGTCACCTAAAATACCAATTCTATTCGCATCCAAGCCAAGTTGAGATGCATACTCAAAAACCCATTGTGTCGAGGCATAACAATCATCCATAGGGATAGGAAACTTGTGCTCCGGTGCCTTCTGGTAATTAATGGCAATGACAACAGCCCCAGTGCGATTAGCCAACGCTCGACTAAATGAATCATTGGTTTCGATGTTAGATACAACCCAACCACTGCCATGAATAAAGATAAGCCCAGGCTGCAACTCTCCCGTGTCTTCAACGCCTTCAGGACGATAGATACGAATGGGTAGGTCGGCCGTTGGCCCCGGAATAAAGCGATGTTCAACCGCAGAAACGCTTTCTGGTTTACGGCTTGGTGTTGCCGTGGCTAATGCGGTTAGATCGTCACGTCTGGACTGTGCCGGCGTCATATCCTCATAAGCTGGAGCACCCGAGTCACGCACCTTTTGCAAAAACTGTTCAACTTTTGGGTCGAGCGGCATAATCCTCTCCTTATCTCTAATGTATTCAATTGAAATTAGTATCTTATTCAAATGACATGTCCGCGCATTGGTAACATTTACATGTCGCCTAGATTCTTACCTAAACAATAAAAAGGTATGCCGCCTGGCCATCACTAACAGCTACAGAATCAAACAATGTGGGGATTGAAAATCATCAACTGACTCTGTTGAAATAGAACACTCCTCAGGCAGCATAAAAAATGTGACGCTTCGATAAGCGTATAACCTTGCTCAAATAAGCCAGAGTTAAAACCAGCCAAATTGACACTAACTTTTCGGCTGTACCTCGGTAGATCCTATTAAACGTGGACGATTAGCCTCAACCTGAGTCAACGGCTCGACCTCCTGCATCGATCTCGACGAGCGACCCGCTAATAGCTGATACTCTAAGGTATTGAGCCCTTTCCAATGCAAATCTTGCTCAGATACCTGCCGAATGACCTTAGCTGGCGAGCCAACCAGCAGTTGCCGCGGTTCGCCTTGAAAACTTCCTTTTACAAAGCTCATTGCACCAACAATACTGTCACACCCAATCACGGCACCATCCATCACCACCGCGTTCATGCCGACGAGGGCATTTCGCTTAATCACACAACCATGCAAAATGGCGCCATGACCGATATGACCGTCCTGCTCAACCACGGTATCCATACCAGCATAACCGTGCATGATGCAGCCATCTTGCAGATTGGAACCTTGCTCTAAAATCAGCCGACCATAATCACCACGCAACGATGCAGTTGGCCCAATATAGACATCTGCACCGACGATTACATCACCGATTAATACTGCAGTCGGGTGGACATAGGCACTGGGATCTACCACTGGCACTAAGCCTTCAAATTCATAACAGGGCATTACAATTACTCGCTCTATTTACTATCCATTTTATCAGCAACTTAAGCCTTTCAAGAACATAACAGGCCATACAAGTGACTCTCTTACATTGTGTAAGAAATTAGCGGTTAACTCTCTGCCTCAATAGACCCAAAAAATTAACGGATAATGTCTCTAATACCGACCCGATAACAGTGTGGTGAGCACTGAATATAAAGGTGCCATCGATATTCTTGGGAGCATTGCGCTCACCGAAAAACATGAACCGAGCGACTTTCCGCTCGGTAGCTCTATCTCGACTATTGCCACTCTACGAGGCCAAAGTTCAGATAGACCATCTCAGGATCGTTGGCATCCACCATTTTGAAGTGAATACAGTTATCGTCCCATCTCCAGATTTGGGTTTTCACTGTGCTGCCCGGATACAATGATTTGGTGAGACGGGTTTTAAAACGCGTCAGACGTTCAGGTTTGCCGGGAAACATGGCCTGAATAATGTGACAACAGGCAACACCAGCTGTGCTCACTCCATGCAGGTTTGGCTTAGGGTGACCAAATTCCTGAGCATACTCCCAGTCGACATGTTGGGGATGATCGTCACCAGATAGTCGGTAAATAAGCGCCTGGTTAAGTGGAATTGCTTGTTCAATTTCAAAATCAGGTGCTCGTTCAGGCATCTCAACGATATCTCTGGGCGCCTTAGGTCCACCGAAGCCACCGTCATAGAGGGCACAATCCCAGCTCTCGTTAGTAAAGAGTTTTGTACCAGCTTCATCGAAGGTTTCGCCGATATGTTGAGCGAGGCAGCCACGGCCTTCACCTCGATCAAACAGGCCTTTTAGCAACACTGTAGTGCTCAATTTCCCCGGACAGGTGGGTAATGGCTGATGAATATGGAGATCAAATCCCCAATGCAGAGATCCACCCCACTGGAAACCATAATCTATAGTCTTTGTCACCTCGGCGTCGACAATTTGTATTGCCGCAAACATAGGTAATACTTTTAAATTCTTTTCATACACATAATCTAAATCTGTTTTACCGTCACTTCCAGCACCACAACCCAGTGCAAACAACATGACATCTTTTTGTGTATATTCATTGATGAAGGGGCCGTATATTTGTCCCTGCATCTCTAATTTTAACGCCATTCGAAACTCCTTTTACAAACCAAGAAACACAACGCCTGACGGGCTATTTGAACTAATAACAGTGGGATCGGGATCACCTGATCCCACCGATTTATTTAAGGCTATTAATCGAAAGATTATCGGCCTTTCCAAACAGGGTCACGCTTCTCAGAAAAAGCGAGAGGTCCCTCTGACGCATCTTCTGAACGCAATACTGACGGATAATTTTTCAAGGTTGCGGTGCGGATATGACGATAGCCTTCTTCAACTGATAGCTCAGCCGTTTCGCGATATATTTCTTTAATTGCGGCAATGGCCAAAGGTGCGCCCTGAGCTATTTGCAGAGCCAATTCACGCGCGGTCTCCATCAGTTTATCGCTTTCAACCACGCGGTTAACGACGCCCCAACGAAGTGCTTCTTCGGCGCCCATACCACGGCCAGTCATCATCAACTCATTGACAATTGCAGGCGGTAACAATTTAGGCAGACGTAGCATTCCGCCGCTGTCAGGCACAATACCGAGTTTGGCTTCAGGCAAAGCAAAACTGGCATTCTCAGAACAAACAATCATGTCTGCCGCAAGCGCAAGTTCAAAACCACCACCGAATGCATAGCCATTTACCGCTGCGATGACAGGCTTGTCTAGATCAAAAATCTCGGTTAAACCCGCAAATCCACCTGGGCCAAAATCAGCATCTGGTGCTTCACCTTCGGCCGCGGCTTTCAGATCCCAACCAGCAGAGAAGAAACGTGCACCGGCACCGGTAATAATGGCGACGCGCAGTTCTGGGTCTTCACGAAATGCCAGGAAGGCTTCTCCCATCTCAAAACTGGTTTTGGCGTCAATGGCATTCGCCTTGGGTCTGTCCAAGGTAATTTCTAAAATACTGCCATTTCGGACGATGTGTAATGATTCGCTCATACTAATACTCCATTAGGAGTCATCAAAGATGACTCTCATTAAAAGATTAATTCAGTTATTGGATTTAATTAATTGGGTTTAATTAATTCGATATAATTCACTTTATTTAGCTGGAATTATTAAAACAAAGTCATGCAAGAAGTTTCTTGTCTACTTTACAAGTACACGTTCTTGGGAAGAACTTTCTTATTTCAACAATAGATGGAACTTTAAACTTAGCCATATTTTCAGAACAATAATTGAGTATATTATCGACACTCAATGACTCGCCCTCATTAAAAATAACGAAGGCTTTTACTGCTTCATCACGGATATGATCCGGAACACCGATAACCGCAGCATCGAGAATATAGGGATGAGACATCAGAACTTTTTCAATTTCACTACTTGAAATATTCTCTCCAGAGCGTTTAATCATATTTGTCTTTCTATCGACAAAATAAAATAATCCCCTTTCATCGACATATCCTTTATCTCCGGTGTAGAGCCAACCGTCAGCAGTCAAGACCTGTGCTGTCGCTTCTGGATCCTTATAGTACCCCTTGAGTATGGTTCTCCCGGGAACCCCTTTGACTCGCAGATCGCCAACAACATTTGGCGCAACTTCATCGCCATTAGCATCGGTGATCTTAGCGTCATAGGAGAGACCCGGTCTGCCGATGGACGGCCAGTGACGTTCTTCACCTGGCGTGTCACCGATTAAACCGACTAAGGTCTCAGTCATACCATAGGAATTAAACAACTCAATCTTGAATCGTTTTTCGAAATCTGACTTTTCCTGATCTGAAATATGCATAAAAAACAACATGTCACGAAGACAATGCTCGCGTTCATGGGGCATGACCGGCTGCAACATTAAAGTCCGAACTATCATCGGCATACTGTGGGTGATAGTGGCCTTATAATCGCAAACCTGCTTCCAAAACTTACGTGCACTGTACTTCTCAAGCATGACTAAACGCGCACCAACAGTAAACGCAGCCATAGCCGCATTGCACTGAAAGTCGATATGAAAGCTGGGCATCATAGTTAAATAGATGTCATCAGATCTCAAGTTTGTTTGCCAGGCTGTGTAATAACCCGCGAACAGAAGATTACAGTGAGTGATCTCCACTCCCTTAGGCCTGGAGGTTGTGCCAGAGGTACATAAAATTTCGACCACATCATCACTGCTTAATGGCACCATCTTGTCTAACTGACTAGATTGTTGGCTCATAAGCTTATCGAAATTAATCGCATTCGAAATATCTGTACTTATCGACCTTGCCACTAAGATATTAGTGACTAAATTATCGTCATCCTGCGCTATTCTTTTAAAAGTAGGCAGAAACTCCTCTTCAATAACCACCGCTTTTACATCACATTTATTAATGATGTAATTACACTCTCCATATACATATTGCGTATTAAGAGGAACGATAACAGCGCCAATTTTTGCTAACCCAAACCAACAGAATATAAATTGAGGGCTGTTATATAACTGTACAGCGACTTTATCCCCCTTATTAATACCTAACTGAAGGAATAAGTTTGCTGCCTTGTTAATTTCGTCATTCAGTGCACTATAAGTAAACTCTCGGACATCGCCAGCAGCATCCTCAAAAACTAATGCTGTGTTATCACTATATTTACGCGCACGCTCTTCCCACATGCATCTGATTGTTTTGCTACCAACGATATCCATTATCAATGCCTCACTTACTACCAGAGACTTTGGCCAAGCCTTTTTCACTTAAATTTTGAATTTCTTCATCCGAATAACCAATATCACTCAAGATATTCGCAGTATCCATACCGTGTTTCGGCATTCCGCGCCATATCTGACCAGGATTATTCTTGAATTTAGGCATCACGTTTGGCCCTTTGCAGGTCTTGCCATCAATGTTTTGCCACTCGGTAATAGACTCACGCGCCACATACTGTGGGTTAGTCTCGAGCTCAGGAACCGTCAACACTTTAGCGCTGGCGACTTTCAGCTCGGCAAATCTTGCTAACGCCTCTTCAATAGTGCGAGTCGCGAGATAGGCATCCAGACTATCTTCAACCTGCTGACCGAAAGGACATTCAACGCGATGGATCAGCTGAGTTCCTGCAGGGATCTCCTCTGTGCCAAATAGATGAGAAATATTCATATCCTTGAACATCTCTTCAATCTGCATTGCACCGACCAGCTCCATAACGATGTAGCCGTCCTTACAGGTGTACAGACCACAACCGGCATAATAAGGATCTTTACCTTTGGTCATACGCGGGCACATCTCACCACCGTTGAAGTGATCCATCATGAAGTACTGACCCATACGCAACATCACTTCATACATGGCGATGTCGATACTTTCGCCGACACCGGTTTCACGAACACGGTATAAGGCCGCCAAGGCTGAAGTGGTCGCAGTCATGCCTGAGAAGTAGTCAGCCGTATAAGGGAAAGCCGGCATAGGCTGGTCCTTGTCCCCGTTCTGGATAAGGTAGCCACTGAACGCCTGAGCAATCGTGTTGTAAGCAGGAAGATTAGTATACTCATCGGTGCCGTACTGGCCGAAACCTGACAGATGAGCAACAACCAATTTCTTGTTATGCTGCCACAAAACTTCGTCAGTGATACCGCGACGAGCGAAGGCGGGTCCTTTACTCGCTTCAATGAAGATATCAGTCGTTTCCATCAATTTTAGAAACGCATCCCGACCTTCATCTTTAAAGATGTTCAGAGACAAGGCATGTAGATTACGACGAGACAGCTCTGGATAGTTAGGCTGTACACGTATGGTGTCTGCATAAGCCACATTCTCAATCCAAATGACTTCAGCGCCCCACTCGGCAAGCATCTGGCCTGCAAAAGGCCCTGCGATTTCAATACCGGAAAATACAACTCGAACCCCTGCTAGCGGGCCGAACGTAGGAGTGGTTAATTTCTTTGACATATTACCCTTCTCTTTTATATTCAAACAAAGACTCTGCACGACGATACGTCGGCAATCTCTAATAAAGACTCAAACGGATTTGAAGATAAGGCGTACTGAACCTTGAAAACGTGATGACGATAAATGCGCGTTTTCAGGAACTAGGCAAGTATTTAAATGGCCTCCACAATGGTTTGTGGAGGCCTTGCCGTACGGATTAAACCCAGCGACAGTTACTTATATTGCTTCAACACAGAACGACCTAAGGTCAGAATTTGCATCTCATCTGAACCGCCAGACACTCTGTCGACACGAATGTCACGCCACATACGGCTGATACGATGCTCACCGGCAATAGCGTAACCACCCAGAACCTGCATGGCAGAATCGATGACTTCAAAGCCCGCATTTGCGCAGTAGAATTTGCACATTGCCGAGTCACCCGAAGTCATGACGCCGTTATCACATTTCCAAGCTGCTTCATAAACCATGTTTTTCATGCTGTTAAGCTTGATAGCCATATGAGCAAACTTCTCTTGGATCAGCTGGTATCGACCAATAGCCTCACCGAATTGCACACGTTGATTGGCATATTTAGCCGCATCTTCGAATGCACAGTACGCTGCACCATAGTTGGTCAGTGCAACGAGGAAACGTTCAGAATCGAACTCCTCCTTAACACGAAGGAAGCCATTGCCTTCCTCACCAAACATATCTGACTCTTCGAGTTCAAGTTCGTCAAACTGCAACTCACAGCAGCTGTCCATTTTTAGCCCAAGCT
This sequence comes from Shewanella sp. GutCb, assembly GCF_002836135.1. Lineage (NCBI taxonomy): Bacteria > Pseudomonadati > Pseudomonadota > Gammaproteobacteria > Alteromonadales > Shewanellaceae > Shewanella > Shewanella sp. GutCb. The sequence continues at coordinate 57,290 of NZ_PJBL01000017.1, forward strand.
TTGGCAGTTTGCCTAGCTTGATCCCAGGTTTTGACATATCGACAAACCACTCGGTGAAGATTGGCTTTTCTGAATCGGCATCTTTAGCCATCACCACGATGTAAGGCGTACCTGCCGCACTCGTGATAAAGCACTTACTACCAGTCAGATAAATTTTGCCATCCTTTCTTTTATAAGTGGTAAGCAAGCTACCCACGTCAGAACCGGCACTAGGCTCAGTAATCGCCGAGTTCCACATCTGCTTACCGGTGCCACGAAATGCCATGATCTTATCGATCTGAGCTTGGTTACCGTGTCTCAGTACAGTAGCAATACCTGGAAGCTGGTAAAGAACGTAAGTGGGAGCACCCAATCTTCCGAGTTCTTCCCAAATAGCGGTCAGAGTTACCATGCCTTCATTGAATCCATCGTACTCTTCAGGAAGCAACAAACTGTCGATCCCCATATCGGCTAACTCTTTGACAAACCTTTCAGGGTACTGACTGTTTTCGTCACACTCTGCGAAGTAGTTTTCCCAGTTCTCCTTCGCCATTAAGTCGCGAATACCAGAAACAAATAACTCTTGCTCGTCGTTTAATTTAAAATCCATCGTATATTCCTATAAATTGCTATTACTTGGCTAAAGAGCAGGCTTGTAGGCCAACACTAAGAGCTCCATTTGTTTTTACGAGCATCTTTCAAGAAAGAGATAATAATCATGACATTGACGATAATCAGCGGCGCACCACCGGCAATAATTGCCGTCTGTAGAGGCTTAAGTCCGCCCAGTGACAACAACACGATACCGATAACACCTACAAGTACAGACCAACCCACACGCACCCACACTGGTGGCTCGTTATCAGCATCGACTCCCTTACAGGTAGACATCGCCAACGTGTAAGAACAGGCGTTGATCAGGGTGACCGTTGCGAGGAAACATAAGATGAAGAAGCCCCACATGGTAATCGTGCTATACGGTAGTGCGGCCCAGGTTTCGATGATCGCTCTGGCAGCACCATGTTCAGAAATTAGCTGAGGCATGTTGATGATATTTTCATTCATCAAGTTCATGGTGTTACTGCCCAGAATGGTCCAAAGGAACCAAGTAGAAGCCGTCAAACCACCCACCATTGTCAGACAAAGCTCTCGTACTTTACGACCACGAGAGATCTTAGCCAGGAAGATACACATCTGAATGCCATACACTACCCACCAAGCCCAGTAGAACACGGTCCAATCTTGCGGGAAGCTGCCTTCACTGATTGAACTGGTATAGAAGAGCATGCGAGGCAGTAGGTCCAACATGACACCGACTGACTCAGTGAAGTAGTTAACCGTGAAGCTGGTGGCGCCGATAAGGAACACCCAAACAAGCATGATGATACTTAGGTAGCTACGCAGATCACTGGCAAGCTTAACGCCCTTCTGCAGACCGAAGGCGACACACACAGCGTTAAAGATAATCCATGAAGAGATAACGATTGTATCGACTGCCGGGGTACGAGGAATGCCGAACAACCATTGGATACACTCAGTCACAAGAGGTGTAGCCAGACCTAGGCTGGTACCCATAGCAAGGATCAAGGCGACCACATAGATGTTATCGATACAAGTACCAATAATCCCCTTATGATGTTTACCTAGAATCGGCTCTAAGGTGCCACTGGGACGAACTACATCCATTTTCTTAACGAACAGGAAGTAACCCAAAGCAACGGTAAAGAAACCGTAACCCATCCAAGGCAGAGGTCCCCAATGGAAGAGACTATAAGCAAGTCCTAACTCTTTTGCTGGAACCGACAGTGCTTCGAGATCGAAGGGAGGATAAGTTACATAGTAATAGACTTCTAACGACCCCCAGAACAACACTGCTGCCGATGTACAGGAAGCAAACATTAGGAAGATCCAACTTCCGGTACTGAATTCAGGTGTTTCCTGACCTAAGCGATTGTTTGCATAGGGTCCCCAGACCAGCCAAGCCCAACCCGCTGCCATTGCGATCATGTACCATTCAAACGCCCAACCCCATGTGTGGGTCAAATAGTGAAATACATCCTTAATTACCAAATTAGCTGCGTCCAGATCTCTTACAGTCAAGTAAGAAAGCAATATGACGATAAGCAATGAAGGAAAAAATATTTTCGGGTCAATAGTGACCTTCCTCTTTTTTACTTCGGTGATATCTACATCCATCGTTTTTTCATTCATCTTAATACATCTCCCTCTTATATTTAGGAGGATAATAGTGAAGGTTTCGAAGTTATTTCAATCTGTATACTTATCAGACCTAGTATTAGCTTATAGCTAGGAAGATTACCCCCGGCTATTAATGCTAACTATTAAGAATGGTTGGAGACGCAAATTAAAATAACTTAACACACCTTTTTCATTTTCTTACCCACTGACCACAACGTTGATTTATTAATTAACACTGCTTGGTTGACGACAGAATAATGCATTCCTTAACTTTCTTATTCAGTGATCGTTATCACGATCATTTGAAATAGAAAGAAAACGGAAAAAATCACTTTTAAAATAGTGTTATTCCCATCACAAAACAGGGGCTAAAAATGAAGTTTAAAAGTGGGTTAACGCAACAAAAAATTAATAAAAAACGAAAGAACCAATGGAATCAAACACTCAAGGTAAAGATACATACCGTTGTTTTTATTCACCTTTATTACACGCGCACATTGTAAGCCCGAAAAAAACATAGCCAAAAAATAAAGCGAGAATCGGCAAAACCTATTACTCAAAATAGTATTTCTAATAGTGATATTAGTACGGCTAAAACCCTTTATTAGTAGAGCTAACATTACTATTAGAAATACTAAGAAATACAATAAAACCATTAATAACCAACGCTATTAGCAGAGCTAATATTGTTATTACACCAGCTAAAAACCCTTGTATTTAAAGAGCTAAGACACCTATTAAATGAGAGGCATTAGAATTACTAATATTAACGTTAGAAACACTAACAGGATACTGTTAATAAGTGTGACCAGTCTAACATTAGCATTATTAATTCTAGACCTATAATTGCACATCCTACTAAATGAACATACGGTAATAAAACACACTTCTAAATAACAGACTGTAGATATATTAAAGTCGCTATATATGATTTATTTATAACATGAAGAGATTACAGTTATTGATACGCCGAATTGGCAAAAAACAATAAGTATGCAGCGGTTTACCGTCAAGACATTTTCTGAGGTTGTATAGGTTAAATCATAAAGAACATAGCCATATATCAAATTTAGAAGTATGCAATATCTTAACTGGAGACATAATGAAAATTATTACGTGTTACAAATTAGTTCCTGAAGAGCAAGATATCTCGGTGAAAGCTGACGGTGTTCTGGACACCAGCAAAGCTGCACCAAAGATCAACCAGTTTGATCTCAATGCGGTAGAAGCTGCGGTCGAAATCAAAGCCCTTGTTGGAGAATGCAAGATCACCGCCTTAAGCATAGGCGGCAAGGCTTTAGATAACCCTAAAGCGCGTAAAGACATCCTCTCTCGCGGACCCGATGAGCTAACGGTTGTCGTTGACGAAAAATTCGAACAGGCTCTTCCTCATCAGACTGCCCGTGTATTAGCGGCTGCCGCAAAGAAAAATGGCTTTGATCTGATTATTTGTGGTGATGGCTCAGGTGACTTATACGCGCAACAAGTGGGTCTACAACTGGGTGAGTTACTGGACGTTGCCACCATCAATGCCGTCAGTAAAATAGTGTCAGTCCAAGACGGTAAGCTTACCGTTGAAAGAGCCTTAGACGATGAAGTCGAAGTGCTTGAGATCACCTTACCTGCCGTTATTTCTGTTTCAGCCGATATTAACGATCCATCAATCCCATCGATGAAGACTATTTTAGCCGCATCCAAAAAGCCGGTAACTAAGTTAAGTATCGAAGATCTCGAGCTTGCTGAAATACCTGTTCTGGTTGAATCAGTTTCAGTACTGGCACCAAAACAAACTGATCGTAAGAAGATCATTATTGACGGCGATGATGAAAAACAAGTCGCAGAATTTGCAGAATACCTGCGCAAAGCACTTAACTAAGGGAAAAAATGATGAGCAAACTGTCTAATGTATGGGTATTTAGTGATATCGCTTCCCGTTTACCTGAAGTTATCGCCGGCGGCGTTCAGCTAGGCGAAAAAGTGTCTGCTTTCGTGATTGGTTCTGAAGATGAAATCGCCACAGCATACTCATTGGGTGCAACCCATGTGTATTACCTGGGTGAAAAAGACGCCAACAAGATCATTGAAGATTATGCCGAAACGATGGCCCATGCGATCGCTAATGGCGATACGCACACCTTAATGCTGTTAGGTGCGACTAAACGCGGTAAAGCACTGGCTGCAAAAGTAGGTGTCCAGCTTAAGGCTGGTGTGGTCAACGACGCTTCAGAAGTCACAGTCGGTGAAGGTGTCACGGCCAAGCATATGGTCTACGGCGGCCTAGCGATAGGTGAAGAGAAAATCGTATCACCCATCGCACTTGTGACTATCGGAAATGGCGTATTCGAAGCCGCCGAAGCTGACACTTCAAAAACGGGTGAAGCAGTTTCGGTTTCATTCATCGAACCTAAATCTGCTATCAAGTGCATCGAGCGCCGTGCTAAGCAAGGCGAAAGCGTGGACTTAGGTAAGGCAAAACGCGTTATTGCTATCGGTAGCGGTATTGGCAAACAAGAGAACCTGCAAATGGTTGCCGAACTTGGTGCTGCAATTGGTGCAGAGCTGGGTTGTTCTCGCCCGATTGCCGAAACAGAAAAATGGATGGAACGTGAGCGTTACATCGGTGTTTCTGGGGTCATGCTAAAACCAGAACTTTATCTGGCTTTGGGTATTTCTGGACAGATACAGCATATGGTTGGTGCATTGGGTTCACAGACAATTCTTGCGGTAAACAAAGATAAAAACGCCCCCATTTTCCAGTATGCAGACTACGGAATTGTTGGCGACTTAAATAAGGTCGTACCAGCACTCATCAGCGCCTTTAAAAGCTAATTGACCAGCGGGTCGTATTTATCTCCCCATTTAACACTGGGCACAGAAAGTCCGGTGTTAAAAACCAAATTATGTGAAGAGTAAATTTGTATGTCAGAAGATGTATTTGACGCGATTATCGTAGGTGCCGGGCTTGCTGGATGCGTTGCCGCTTATGTATTAGCAAAAGAGGGAGCTGATGTTCTCGTTATTGAACGCGGCAACTTTGCCGGAAGCAAAAACATGACAGGTGGCCGACTCTATGCGCATAGCCTAGAGAAAATTATTCCCGGTTTTGCTAAAGAAGCACCAGTAGAAAGAAAAGTCACTAAAGAAAAAGTCACCTTCTTGACCGATGATACCGGTGTCACCCTTGACTACCATAATGGCCGAGCACAAACACCAGTTCAAGAATCCTATACAGTTTTAAGAGGTGATTTTGACCAATGGTTGATGGGAAAAGCCGAAGAGGTGGGTGCCCAATTTATTAGCGGTATTCGTGTCGATGAGCTCATCACTAAAGATGGCAAAGTCATAGGCGTTAAAGCCGATGGTGATGAGTTGCTAGCCAAGTCAGTCATTCTAGCTGAAGGCGTTAATCCTGTGCTGGCTGAGAAATTAGGCATGGTAAAACCTAAGGTCAACGCTGACGTGATGGCCGTAGGGGTAAAAGAGCTGATTGAACTACCGAAAGAGGTTATTCAAGATAGATTTAACCTCTCTGACGATGAGGGTGCGGCATGGTTATTCGCCGGTTCGCCATCAAATGGTTTGATGGGTGGTGGCTTTATCTACACTAACAAAACCACTGTATCACTGGGTATCGTTTGCGGACTACACGACATCGGCAGTTCAGATAAAACGGTTCCGCAAATGTTGGAAGATTTCAAAAATCACTCAATGATTAAGCCATTGATTGAAGGCGGTAAGTTACTTGAGTATTCGGGTCATGTCGTACCGGAAGCTGGTTTTAATATGGTACCGAAACTGGTCGATGATGGCGTATTGATAACCGGAGATGCGGCGGGTTTTTGCTTAAACATTGGCTATACCGTTCGCGGTATGGATCTTGCCATCGCTTCTGGCGAAGCAGCAGCAAAAGCCGTTTTAGCGGCTCGTGCAACAGGTGATTTTAGCGCACAAGGCTTATCTTCATATCAGACACTCCTGGAAGACAGCTTCCTGATGAAAGATCTGAAACTCTATAAGAACCTTCCCGCATTCATGGAAACACCCCGGATCTTCAATCAGTATCCAAAGATGGTTGCCGACATAATGCAAAGCATGTTCACCGTAGATGGCAGCGAATCACAACCACTACGCAAGACCCTCATGAAACATTGTAAAGAGGTGGGTTACATGAACCTGATCAAAGATGGCATTAAAGGAGTCACTTCAATATGACCGAGTCAGTCAATGTAGACGTTAAACTGGGCGTCAATAAATTTCACGTAGATGAAGGTCATCCACATATTATCCTCAAAGATAATCCGAATATGAACGAGTATCGCAAGTTGGTAAACGCTTGCCCGGCTGGTTTATATAAACTCGAAGATGACGGGTCTATCCGTTTTGATTCTGCGGGTTGTCTGGAATGTGGTACCTGTAAATTTCTTTGTGGCGACACTATTCTGGAAAAATGGGAATACCCTAGAGGTACATTTGGAATAGAATACCGTTATGGGTAACCATAATATTAACAGAGGGTGTTTTTAAAACACCCTCTGTTTTAAAAATCACAGTGGTATATGTAATTAAATTATCACTTAGGTAGTTAGTGGTTAGTTGAAAACCACAAACACATTCAAACGTAAAACTGAAAACATATAAAAATAAATATAGCACGACAAATTTAAAAATCAGAACATATCAGCAGATGTATTAATGTAAAAATTCTAAATAAATAAAACATATAGCAAAACCATTAGTTACATCACTGTTATTTAAATGTTTACGTTGTAAAATTTTAGAATAGGGTTATCTGATTCGAAGAAGTATATGCAAAGAAAAAACTCTCAGCTAATTGGTTAAGGGTATCTTTATATTTTTTTGCAACTATAACAGTCGTGAACATTCTTATTAGAACAAATGAAATTGGTGGTTAGTAGTATGAAATCAAAGAAAAACTTCGATGATATGGAGTTTACTCCACTTCATAGAAAAATAATGCTTTGGGGAAGCGGCGGTCCATTTTTAGATGGCTATGTATTAGTTATTATTGGACTGGCACTTCAACAACTTACACCAGAATTAGGACTAGATGCACAATGGATAGGTTTAGTTGGTGCAGCGACGCTGGTCGGCCTATTTATCGGGACCGCGCTATTTGGCTATGTGGCAGATTTAGTCGGTCGTAAGAAAATGTTTATGATAGACATTATTGCTATTGCGGTACTTTCATTTGCAACCATGTTTATCTCATCTCCCATCGAATTAGTCATTTTACGATTCCTAATTGGTATCGTCATTGGAGCCGATTATCCCATCGCAACCTCTATGGTTGCCGAGTTCTCCCCGACAAAGAAACGCGCATTCACCATGGGTTTCATCGCTGCTATGTGGTACGTCGGTGCAACTGCCGCCAACATGGTCGGCTATCTTTTATACGATGTGCAAGACGGCTGGAGATGGATGTTCGGTAGTGCGATTATCCCCTGTCTCGTTATTCTACTCGGGCGTTTTCATCTACCTGAATCACCAAGATGGTTACTTAAGAAAGGCCGTGTGGAAGAGTGCCGTGAAATAATGCATAAGTTTTTTGGTAAGGATATTGATATTAATTTTGAAGAGGCCGAAGAGACCAAATATAGTAAACTTTTTGAGCCTGTCTATTTAAAAAGAATAATATTCATCGGTACGATATGGAGCTGTCAGGTTATTCCTATGTTCGCCATATATACATTTGGGCCTCAAATAATCGGACTGCTAGGATTTACGGAGGGTCAAGATGCGGCCCTAGGTAATATCGTTATCAGTATATTCTTTATGGCCGGGTGTATTCCTGCGATGTACTGGCTGAACTCTATCGGTCGCAGACCACTTTTGATCGGCAGCTTTGGCATTATGACTGCCTCCTTAGCGCTGCTTGGTATCGTACCAAATCCAAGCATCTGGCTGATAGTAGCCGCTTTTGCAGTTTACGCTTTCTTCTCCGGTGGTCCAGGGATCTTGCAGTGGCTGTATCCAAATGAACTGTTTCCTACTGAGATACGGGCGTCTGCCGTTGGCGCAGTGATGTCCTTTAGTCGAATAGGTACCATCGTCTCGACTTATGCTCTGCCCGTTTATATGGCCACCTATGGTATATCATCAACATTGCTTGTCGGTGCTGGTATATCACTTCTCGGATTAATTGTTTCAGTGTTCATGGCACCAGAAACAAAAGGATTAACGTTAGAAACAACCAGTTCAGTTGATTTCACCGCTTCAGTTAAAGTCAGTAGATAAATTATTATCTGCAATATTAAAAGAGTCTCGTACATCTGAAAAAGATACACAGATAAGGTACGGGACTCAATAAAATATAAAATTACAATATATTCTTTATTTTTAATTTTACAGCTTTGAATATTAGCAGCCGGATATTGATATATGAAGGCGAAACCAATTAATAAAAGGAGAATGTCCGCGCAATCCGAAAAGGATGTCGAACCTGTACGGAGCTTATGAATTAAATATAACCGGTGATTAGACCGGGGGGGATTACTTGCCTGTATTTAATTACCCACATTGATTTATATAAGTAAAAAACAATTTTTCATATAAGTGCAAACTAAGCACTAAAAAATTTGAATACAATCGGAATATAATGATGATGAAAACTAAAAGAGCGTTTTGTATCTCTCTTATTGCAAGCGCTATTGCATTAAGTAGCTTTAACACCGTTGCTGCGGATGAAGAAGACGGTATTAATATTCACGGTGGCGTGCGTATTAACTACTCATATAAAGACTACAGTGAGAGTTCAAAAGATAAAGGGGGTGACATGACCTTTAACATGGCATCTCTACGATTCGACGGTAAACTTGGTGACTGGGGTTTAAGGTCGGATTATCGTTTTACTGCCGATACTAACTATATTAAATATGGCTATGCATTCTACAATTTAAATCCTGAATGGGAACTTCAATTCGGTATTAACCAAGTTCCATTCGGTAACTTAGGTTATATCTCTAACAGCTACTGGTTCGGCCTTCCTTATTATCTTGGTTTTGAAGACGACTATGATATTGGTGCAAAAGCCACCTTTGAGAAAAATGGTTGGCACACTGATATGGCCTTCTACAAGAGCGCCGAATATGCAGCAAGCGAAAACAAACAGTACGCAGCTGACCTGTATACCGGCACTATCAACGGTACCGAATATAACAACGAAGAGACCAATCAGCTTAACCTTCGCCAAACCTACACCATGGAGCACGAAGGCGGATCAACTACTTTTGGTGGCTCAGTTGAGGTTGGTCAGATCTATAACTCTAAAACGGGTAACAATGGCGACAGATACGCTTTTGCGGCTAGTCTTGACAGCAAGTTCCATGGTTGGAACCTACAACTTCAAGCTATGCAGTATGAATATGATGCCGCTGATAGCGCAGATGACAACAAAATAGCCATCGCAGTGGTCAGCTGGCAGTATGAAATTGCTTCTAAGGCACAGGTATACAGTGTCAACTTAGCAAAAACAATTCCAACCGATTGGGGTAGCGTAAAGTTCTACAATGACTTCGGTCTGATGACGCCAGATGTTGCCGATGTCACCTACGATGACAGCATGCAGAACGTACTAGGTGCGGCCATTGCCGCTGGTCCTACTTACACCCAGATTGACTTCATCATGGGTAAGAACATGACTTTCTCAACGGCAAACAACGACCATATCGGCCTGCCTGAAGTGGGTGATGATTGGGATAAGCGCTTCAACATCAGCATGGCTTATTACTTCTAAACAAGCACGGAGGAGGTAAGCAATTAGCTACACCCAGATTAATTGCTCCTCTTCCAATTTAAGGGTTAACACGGTCTCATCTCGACGTATTACATGGACATCTTATGACCCAGCCTTCGCCCTGCCGAAGGTTTTTTTACACCAAAGGAATGAAGTGATCAAATCATGATGAACCTTAAAAACATATCGGTTAATAAAAAAATCGGCTTAGCCTTTAGCTGCGTCGCCGTGGCTGTAATCGCCCTCTGCATGTTATTTATATCGGGACTGAACAACACACGCGATAATATTTTATCTCTGACTGATGAAGTGTTACCCAACGTAATAGCAGTCGAAAAAATCAAATATGTCACCATCTTCATTCGCCGGGATCAGTTCTCCTTTCTTCCCAGTATTGGCGATCCCGGAATGAAGGGCTGGATGCAAACGACCGACAATATGATTAATGATGTCACCGACATGATTGACGCCTATGAAAAGCACATACAGACAGAGGATGAACGCCAAGCTCTCACATTAGCGAGACGCCACTGGCAAGATTACCTCAGTGCCCAGAGTGGTTTCAACGACATCGTTCTGCAAAATGATCTGTCAGGCGCAAATAAATACCTCCTCAGCTCTTACAAACAGTTTAATAAGATGCAAGACGCCTTAACCAAGCTCACAGAGATCAATTTGGCACGCACCGCAGACGACCGCACCAATACGCTAGAAGGTGTCAGCACCGCAACCATCAAGACCTATATCGGTGTTGGAGTATTATTCGCCTTGATGATTCTCATGACTATCTTCCTTGGACGACAAATTCGTAACCCATTGCGTGAAGTGATGAGCATGGCCGAAGCGATTGCTGCAGGGGATCTTGTCTATCAGATAAAACGCGACCAAATTGGCAATGATGAACTTGGACAACTTGCTGACTCCTGCATCAGTATGCAGCAGAACTTGCGAAAGTTAGTCGGTGAGATAGGTGGTGCTGTCGTTCAACTAAGTTCTTCAATCGAGGAGGTGAGCGCGATATCATTGCAATCATCCCAAGGAATGTCACAGCAGCAAAATGAAATCACGATGGTTGCCACTGCTATGCAACAGATGCAAGCAACCGTTAATGAAGTTGCGATGAATACCGAGGATGCCTCCAGCTCAGCAAATTCGGCAACAAACCATGCAGCACAAGGCAATAAAGATGTACAACAAAGTATCATTGAGATCCAACATGTGTCAGAAGTCATCGAAAATGCTGGAGAGATGGTAGCCCTGCTAGAAAAAGACTCCGTGAGTATCTCTATGGTGGTTGATGTCATTGGCGGCATTGCAGAGCAAACTAATTTACTGGCTTTAAATGCAGCCATTGAAGCGGCCCGCGCAGGCGAGCAAGGACGTGGCTTTGCCGTCGTCGCCGATGAAGTTCGCACATTAGCAGGAAGAACCCAAGACTCCACCCGTCAAATAGTTGAGATAATCGAGAAGCTACAAATGCGCGCCGTCGAAGCTGGGGTTGCAACAAAGCAAAGCTGTGAGATGATCCGTGGTTGCGTATCGCAAACCCACTCAACAGGAGAGAAGATCTCAGAGATAGAACAGGCTGTCACACAAATTGCAGCAATGAATATTCAAATTGCCAGTGCTTGCAGCGAGCAAAACTCGGTGACAGAAAATCTCAGCTGCAGTATAGAAAGCATCAACTCTTCCTCATCGGAGGCAGCAACCGGAGCAGAGCAGACGGCTCAAGCCTGCTTAGAGTTGAGCCAGTTATCTTTAGGCCTCAAGAGTTTACTCGATCAGTTTAAGACAACTTAATCTTAATTAGCCCACTCCAACAACCTTGCTTCTATAAAGTATTTAAGCTTTGGAAGTACTTAGGAGTTCATCGTCAAATTGCACATTTTAAATGTGCTGGATATGCAAAGAAGACCTCTATTTTCATTGAGGTCTTCTTGCGACTGATTTCAGTTGAATTTTAAAGGGTATTTATAAAAATCAACTTTTAAAGATCCCCCCCTGAATATTATCTATCCTAATACACTGGATCTACCTATAAGTTTTCTTCAGCAAACTCCTCTAGACGTGAGCGAACTACGCCATTTAAGTAAACATTCGCGCTACCATCAAAATCTTTAAAACGTTCCATTATATAAGCGTGAGATTAGAGGTAACGGCCCCAATAAAAATGAGGCCTTTGAGTGGTAAAAACGGCTTGCTGAGCTTATAGGTTTTCTTCTGCAAACTCCGCTAAACGTGAGCGAACCACGCCATTTAAGTAAATATTCGCACTACCATCAAAATCTTTAAAACGCTCGACAATATAAGTGAGACCAGAGGTAACCGCAGTTAAATAGTTTGAATCTATCTGCGCCAAATTACCGCTACAAATCATTTTTGTCCCCTCTCCCATTCGCGTGATCATGGTTTTGATCTGCGATGCAGTTAAGTTTTGACACTCATCCAGCAGCACCACGGAGTTTTGAATAGAGCGACCACGCATAAAGTTAATCGATTTAAACTGAATATTGGCCTTGTCCATGATGTAGTTCATGCTGCCACTGGGGTTAACATCATTTTTATGCAGCACCTCTAAGGTGTCGGTAATCGCGGCTAACCAAGGCGTCATTTTCTCCTCTTCCGTGCCAGGTAAAAAACCTATCGACTCGGCAATTTCAGGCGTGTTTCGAGTGACGATAATTTTGTCATACTTACCCCGTTCCACCACCATCTCCAGCGCAGCGGCCATCGCCAGTAGAGTTTTACCACAGCCAGCTGGGCCGGTTAAGATCACCAGATCAATGTCTGGATCCAGTAATGCCTGTAACGCCATGCCTTGATAAATATTTTTCGGCCTAATCCCCCATGCATTGAGGTTCATCAATCGTTCTTGTCCGAGATCTAAAAACTTCAACTCGGTTGCGGTTTTCTCGATAATGCGGCCACAGAACTCTTTACCTTCATCCAACAGGTATTGATTGGTGTAGAAAATGTCATCACCGAGTTTATCGATAGGCACCTTATGCACCGTATGGCGACCGTTACTTTCGGTGGTGACATCATCGGTATGTTGCCAAAAGTCGCCGTCAAACTTGTGAAAGCCTTTAGTTAAAAAGCGGATGTCGTCAATTAACTGGTCAGTGCGATAGTCTTCAACCAATTGAATGCCTGCGCCTTTCGCTTTTAAGCGCATATTGATGTCTTTGGTGACGAGGACCACACTGCGAGGTTTGTGCTGTTCTTGTAGGTATAGAGCGGTATTAATAATGCGGTTATCGTTACTGTCACCCGGCATGCTGCCCATCGTAAATTCAATTTGATGGTCAGGGAAAATCGATAAAGTGCCATTAGCATCACTATGATCTTCTCGCCTAGGTAGTGGCACCCCTTTAACGATCTCTTCTGGCGTAGTCTTACCGCCCAAAATGTCTTCTAATGCTCGAATCGCGACTCTTGCATCGCGGCTAACGTCTCTCTTTCTGTCCTTAATCAGATCCAGTTCTTCTAAAACTGTCATTGGTACGACTACGTCATGCTCCTTAAATGAGTAAATAGCCAAAGGTTCATGCAGTAATACGTTGGTATCCAGTACAAACAACTTTCTGTCGTCTTGTTCCATGGCGCCTCCAATTGTGCATTAGTTTTGATTACGAGATAAATTAAGCTCCTTTATGGTCGATATTGGTTACATTTCGTTCACTTCATACTGCCACCAATATAGCCAAGCTTCAATGCCCTCGTACGGTTTTTAATCGTAAGCTAAGGTTTCATGATTATCGCTACAATGTGACAACTTGATGACACAGAAAAATACTCTTATTCAACTGAATGATTTATAATCTATCGTCAACAGAATTAAGCTAATATTAGTAGGTTCAATTTCAAAATGTGTGGGATTGTTATAACATACGCGCCCCCTTGTGATTCACCCAGTATATGAGAATTTTAAATGCCGTTTTCCCTAGGTCAACGCTGGATCAGCGATACCGAATCTGAATTAGGTTTGGGTACAGTCGTCGGTATGGAAGGCCGTATGGTCACTGTACTTTTTTCTGCGACTGGCGAGAATAGATTGTTTTCTCGTTCAGAAGCCCCGCTAACACGCGTTATCTTCAATCCAGGCGATAAAGTTGAGAGCCATGACGAATGGAGCTTAACCGTCACTGAAGTTGAAGAAAAAGATAACCTTATTACCTACCACGGCACTCATAACGAAACCGGCGAGCAAGTTAGCCTGCGTGAAACGTTACTTAATCACAATATTCGTTTTAATAAACCGCAAGACCGTCTATTTGCAGGTCAAATTGACCGCATGGACCGTTTCGGTGTGCGCTATCAGTGTCAGTTACTTAGAAATAAATTGGCGACATCCGATCTCCTTGGATTACAAGGGCCAAGAGTTGGATTGATCCCACATCAGCAGTGGATTGCTCATGAAGTAGGTCGACGTTTTGCGCCGCGCGTATTACTGGCCGATGAAGTGGGTCTGGGTAAAACCATTGAAGCGGGCTTGATCATTCATCAACAACTGCTGACAGGCCGCGCTGAACGTATTTTGGTTATTGTGCCAGATACTTTACGCCACCAATGGCTTGTAGAGATGCTGCGCCGCTTTAACTTGCGTTTCTCTGTTTTCGACGAAGACCGCTGCGTTGAGGCTTATGCTGATAACGACAACCCTTTCTACACTGAACAATTGGTGATTTGCTCACTCGAGCTATTACGGAAGAAAAAACGTTTAGAGCAAGCATTGGATGCCGACTGGGATTTAATGGTTGTAGATGAAGCTCACCATTTAGAGTGGTCTGAAGATGCACCAAGCCGTGCTTATAAGGTGGTTGAAGCCTTAAGTGAAGTGGTTCCGGGCGTGTTACTGCTGACAGCCACCCCAGATCAATTAGGTCATCAGAGTCACTTTGCCCGCCTGCGTTTACTCGATCCGGATCGTTTTTATGACTACCCCTCTTTCTTAAAAGAGGAAGAGAGTTATAAAGATGTTGCCACCGCTGCAGAGGGATTAGCCAGTCGCGATGCTCTTTCAAGTGATGCCATTGCCAGCCTAACAGAGTTGTTATCTGAAAAAGATATCAGTGACAGCATTAGCCTTATTCAAGACGAGAGCGCGAGCGACGATAAGCGTCATCAAGCCCGTGAAGAGCTGCTGCAAGATCTGCTTGACCGTCATGGTACTGGCCGCGTGTTATACCGTAACAGTCGTGCTTCGGTAAAAGGTTTCCCAACACGTAACTTACATATTCATCCGCAGACGATGCCAGAACAATACGTTACCGCTTCTCGCGTTAGCGAAATGATGAACAAACATTTAGACACTAACGCCAAAGTGAGACAAGTACTCAGCCCTGAAAAAATCTACCACGATTTTGACAGTGCCAGTGCCAGTTGGTGGAAGTTTGATCCTCGTGTTGATTGGTTAATTGATTTCCTTAAGACTAATCGCAGCAAAAAAGTGCTCATTATTGCCAGCCAAGCTGAAACGGCCTTGAGTTTGGAGGAAGCATTGCGTACCCGCGAAGGTATTCAAGCTACCGTATTCCACGAAGGCATGTCGATTATCGAACGCGATAAAGCCGGCGCATACTTCGCCCAGGAAACTGGTGGAGCACAGGCATTGATCTGTAGTGAGATAGGTTCAGAAGGTCGTAACTTCCAGTTTGCCAGCAACTTAGTCTTATTTGATTTACCGCTTAACCCGGACTTGCTTGAGCAACGCATTGGCCGTCTCGATCGTATCGGGCAAAAGAATGACGTTGAGATCCATCTGCCTTATTTGGCCGGTACCGCTCAAGAACGTTTAATGCAGTGGTATCACCAAGGGCTAAACGCCTTTGAGTGTACTTGTCCAAGTGGACACATTCTATTTGGTGAATTTGCAGCCGAATTGCTAGAGACCTTAGTCAATAGCGATGAATCTATTCTTGAGACTTTGCTCGAAAACACCAAGGTGCGTTATCAAGAGCTTAAAGTGGCCATGGAACAAGGTCGCGATAAACTGCTTGAGATTAACTCTCATGGCGGCGAACGAGCAAACAAACTGGTAGAAAGCTTGGCGGCAAGAGACGGAGATACTCACTTAATCGGTTCGGTTATTCGTCTATGGGACATCATTGGTGTTGAGCAAGAAGACAGTGGTGAAAACGCCATTGTGCTGCGCCCAAGTGAACATATGATGTTCCCGACCTATCCAGGTTTGCCAGAAGATGGTATTACGGTTACCTTCGATCGTGATATCGCACTATCTCGAGATGATATCGCCTTAATCACTCAGGAACACCCGATAGTGCAGACTGGGCTAGATCTAATCACCTCGTCAGAAACCGGTACCACGAGTGTGGCAGTGCTAAAGAACAAAGCATTACCCGCTGGCACTATTTTCTTAGAGCTTATCTATATGGCTGATGCTTCTGCACCAAAATCGAGCCAGCTTTATCGTTATTTGCCGCCGACACCTATTCGTATCTTACTCGATAAGAATGGTAATAACTTGTCAGAGAATGTGACTTACGAAAGCTTCGATAGACAATTAAGCGCTGTTAATCGTCATCTTGCCAGTAAGTTAGTCACCGCATCGCAAGCGATTTTACATCCGTTATTTGCTAAAGCTGAGACCTTTGCTGCAGCCGAGCTGAAATTGCTAACGGAAAGCGCTCGTGAAAAAATGACTCAACAACTGTCAGGTGAACTTGAGCGACTAAAAGCACTTAAAGCGGTTAACCCAAATATCCGTGAGGAAGAGTTAACCCATCTCAGTGGACAAATGAGTGAACTAAATCGCTACTTGGATGGTAGCCAGCTTCAGCTTGATGCAGTTCGCTTGGTGTTAGTTAGCCACGCTTAACCTAATCATTAGCTTCAGCTGACCAAAGCCCTGCTTATTAAAGTAGGGCTTTTTCATTTCTAGCGCTATATTTTCTGCGAGATAGGATTATAGCGGGCAAGGTTTATACTGCGGTTACTATTTACGATATACTGGCTGACACCGTTAGCCTATTCCCCTACTATTGTGCCCTAAGGTTGTTTCTCGCGTATGTACCATCGTCATTTAAGCGTTGCCTCTTGCGGACTTGCGCTCGCCTTTGCCCTACTAATATCAATGGTCTCTTTTACCACTTTAGCCTCGACATCAAAATTCAGTTACCTGCCAGAAAATGAAATCAACTATGTCCAAGTTGATGATCAAGATTACCCTGTTCTATTGAGGCCTTGGCAAGGAAAGAAAAAATTAGGACTAGCGATTATTGTTCCAGGACTAGGCCTCAGCCCTGACGAAGGCGGCTTCACCGCTTACTTACGCCGTAAACTAAACAAAGCGGGTTGGGCCACATTAGCCATTACACCACCGCAAAGACCAGGCATGCCCAATTACACCACACAAGCTGTGCATGTCGCCAACGCAGGGGAAAAGCAACTTAACCAACAAAGCACCCAAGCCATGCCAGTTTTTAGTGAAGAACAACAAACACTTAATATTCAACGACAGCAGAGTTTTTTCATTAGCTCTATGTCGCAGCTCGATAACCTAGGTAAGCAATTTCAGGGCAAACGCTTGTTGATCAGTAGTGACGACAGCGCCGGTATCATCATCGAATTGCTCAAAGACAATAAGCTCCCCATGCCCGATATGCTCGCTATCATCAATCCCTATAATGACAATCCCAGCCAAAACCAAGCACTAGCAGCTCAATTGGCAGAGCTGACCATTCCAGTTCTCGATATTCAGTCTAGAGATGGCACCTCCGCCTCACTTGCTACCCAGCAAAGTCGATTTGATCTTTCGCCTCAAAATGCGCCTTTTAGATATCATCAATATAAGATCTTACTTGATCTACAGCATAAAGAAGGTTGGAGCGGGGGCAGTAAAATTATCGAAGGGTTCGCATTGCGGATTAATAAAGCCTATCCGAATAGATAGGCTCTGCATAATTGTCTTAGTCTTTACTTAGTTTTAGCGACCAGGCAATTAATACCACGGTCACACCCATATACAACAGATCTAAGCTAGTCGTCGGTTTCATTTCACTAAAGAATGAAAAGACCTTGATGATAAGCATCATCAGTATCACTTTGCCTAACTTGCTCTTAAGGGAATCGATACTGCTAATGATTAGGATTTTTCCGCCAGCTTCGCTTTTACTCGCTTCACCCAAGTTACTGATAAATAGTTCATATAAACCAAAAGCAAAAATCAACAACACTGAACCCAGTAAAAAAGTATCTAAAATCTCTACCACGACCATCACTAAGTCGTTACGGATAGCATGACTGCCACTAAACACGTAGCCCCAGATAAGTTGCAGCATATGAACCACATCTTTAAGCCCCATCGCGAACACCACAAATGCCGCAATGATGCAGGACAACACACCAACCATCACCGAGAGTCGGCTACTCCATAAAAACCGTTCAAAAAGTTCGCGCACAATCATTTATTCCCATAAATTAAGCTAAGAATCAAAAGTGTAAAATATGCCTCCGCTTGCGATACAAACTTCACAGCAATTTGTGAAGCGGATCACAAATTGAGTGATTAATAAAAACTACCAACCAGATTGTCTATTTTTGTACTCTTTCTGAGGACTTTTTGATTGCCGAATTGCCGCAATAATTCGATTCTTTCCAGCAAGCAATCTTACTTGATAACACGACTCTCTTCGCAGTAATTGCCGAATGGGCGCGCTCCAACTTTTTTGAATACTTTGCTTAATCGCCGCGTTGGCATCGGGAGATGTTTGTATCAACCGCTGGGCTAATACTATCGCTGCAGCCATAGGATCGGCTTCAACCGCAGTCAGTAAGTTGAAAGACCGTGCTTGCTCAGCCGTCAATATATCCGCCGTCATCGTTAGCATAAGCGCTTGATCTTTAGGCATTAGCTCTCTAAGCCCAACAAAACCAGCCATATCAGGCACTAACCCCCAACGAGCCTCCATTATCGACAATTTACACTCTGGCGCTGCAATTCTAAAGTCTGCCCCTAGGGCGATTTGCATACCACCACCGTAGCAAACGCCTTCAAGCACGGCGATAACAGGCACTGGCAGTCGGCGCCAGCCGATAGAAACACGTTGAGCCAAATTAGCATTGCCAGGTAGCAGTTTAAATAATAGCTTCACAGCATCGAATGGCGAACGATTAACACTCTTCACATCGAGCCCAGAACAAAAACTATGTCCTTCGCCAAACAGAATGACCGCTCGCAGTGCTTTATCCTTTTTAAGGCTATTGATACAGGTATCTATTTCTTTAAAAAGCTCATAATTCAAAGCATTATACTTATCTGGGCGATTTAGAGACACGTAAGCAATACCCTCTTCTTTTCTCACACAGACTAAATTATTGCTCATTTTCAAATCCTTTTTCTTAGCACTGGTCTGTCCAGAAGATCAAGTTAACATATTTGGCATAAATCGTTAATACCTATAACATGCACTTAAATTTTGACTATCGTCAAATAAATGTCGCTTTCTGATTCTGAGTTGATGGCTAATAATCAGTCTAAATAGCGACAAGTTTAGTTAAAACGCCCGTTTTATGACATTGATAAGAAACTAATTCAATTGCAACGTAGCGACTAACGTAGCAAACTATTAGAAATCTGAGTGAATAGGTAAAACTTTAATAAAAATGTTTATATTCATAAAGATATAAGTTATCGAATTGATAATTGAGCTTTAAAAATAATAACAAATAGCTGATTTTGCACGAAACTAGGACGTAAGAATAATAATGTCATTCCCTGTACTGATATGTGACGACTCTGCGCTCGCAAGAAAGCAGATGGCGCGAACCCTGCCAAAAGAGTGGGACGTAGAACTCACCTATGCTGCTAATGGTGCCGAAGGGATTGATGCGATACGCGAAGGTAAAGGCGCGATTGTTTTTCTAGATTTGAACATGCCCGTTATGGATGGCTATGAAGTGCTTGAAGCAATTCAAAGAGAAGACCTTCCTGCGCTCGTCATTGTTGTTTCTGGTGACATCCAAATAAAAGCGCATGAACGAGTCAAAGTACTCGGCGCGCTCGATTTTATTCAAAAACCCGTTAGCGTTGACGCTATTAGCCATATTCTGCAGGAATACGGCATCTTAGAGCTCGCCGTTGGCGCAAACCAAACACAAAACCCCATGGTTGAGGTCGACTTACGTGATGCTTGTCAGGAGGTCGCTAACGTCGCTATGGGTCGTGCAGCGGATCTACTTTCAAAGCTACTCAACGTATTTGTATTACTGCCTATCCCCAACGTCAATGTACTCGAGGTTAGCGAGCTGACGATGACGCTTAAAGCCACGGAAGAAAATGGTACCGTGTCGGCTCTATGCCAAGGTTTTATCGGCGCTGGCATCGCAGGCGAAGCACTGCTGCTATTCCATGACTCCTCTTTTCAAGACATGGCAAAGCTGATGAAGCTTGAAAATCCCGAAGATGAAAATACTGAGCTTGAGGTCATGATGGATACGGGCAACGTACTTATCGGTGCCTTTCTCAATGGGATCTCTGAGCAACTGCATATGAAGTTCAGCCAAAGCCATCCCGTGGTGCTTGGCCGACACTGTACAGCCAATGATCTCATTCATGAGAATGCTGACAAATGGGAACGCACGCTGGCAATGGAAATTAATTATCGTATTGAAGATCATGACATTCAATGTGATTTACTATTGTTGTTTACTGAAGACTCTTTGCCCACGCTTAATTATAAGCTCGGCTACTTGCTAGATTAAGATGGATCATAAGATGGCAAACGATCTAAGCGCAATGAATGAGCTCCACTGGCTAATTGATATGGTGCAAACCATTGAAGTGGGCTTAGTCGTACTCGATCAAGATTACAATATCCAGCTGTGGAATGGTTTTATGGAAAACCACAGTGGTGTGTCACCCAACTCGATTAAGGGCAAGAACCTATTTGAGCAGTTTGAGTACTTACCTTCTAAGTGGCTTAAGCATAAAATGGAATCAGTATTCCTCCTTAAAAATCGTGCATTTATTAGTTGGGAACAACGACCGTTTGTTTTTCAATTTAAAAATTACCGCCCCATCACCGGCCGCGCTGATTTCATGTACCAGAATGTCACGTTATTGCCGTTGTCATCACTGACAGGTGAAGTGACCCATTTAAGCATGATTGTTTATGATGTGACGGATGTTGCCGTCAACAGATTGCAGCTTAAAGCAGTCAATGAGAGCCTTGAAGTGCTAAGCCAGATAGATGGGTTAACTCAACTGTATAATCGTCGTCACTGGCAGTTATGCATGCAAAAAGAGTTCGACCGTAACAGCCGCTACGGCGATGAAACCACTTTAGTGATGCTAGACATTGATAATTTTAAAGTGATCAATGATACCTATGGCCATCAGGCTGGCGATAAAGTGATTCAGAATGTATCTCACTTAATTAATAAATCTTTGCGTGAAACCGATTGCGCAGGTCGCTATGGTGGCGAGGAGTTTGGCGTAGTATTAGCCAATACCCCTGCAGCTAATGCGCTTTATTTTGCGGAACGATTACGCAAAAAAGTTGAGCAGTCTGAAACAATGTATGCTGACAATATTATTAAAGTCACTATTAGTATCGGCATTTGTGACATTCAGCCACAGATCCTTAGCAGTGAATCTTGGTTGTCATTAGCAGACCAAGCTTTATATCAAGCAAAAGGGGCAGGAAAAAACTCCTGTGTTATTCACCAACACCTGCTAAGTTAATCAAGATTTAGATACAAAAATGCCCATCATTGATGGGCATTTTTGTATCAGATGTGGACTAAAATCAGTAAAGCTTAATGCAGCTTATCTTCGTCTTCGTCGTCTTCTTCATCTTCATCTTCTTCATCACGGACTTCGCCATCTTCATCAATGAAGTAAGTGCCCCATCCGTCATAATCAACTTTTTGTTTTGCCGCTAACTGAATTAACTTCTCACAAGCGGTATCGAGTAACTCAACATCGAGCTGGTGTGAAGCGACGGCATCAAAGCAGATAATCACGGAACCGTCATCCAGCTCCATCTCTTCAGCATCGTTCACTTCAAAGCCAAGCTTAAAGGCTTCTACTGCCGCTTTTTCCAAGCGATCAAAATTGGTCGATGAGAAGTGATGCTCAATCGTGTAATCGGCATCAGGTAATGAACCGTCAGCAAGTATTGCTTCAACGATTTCACGGTTCTCTGCTTTCTGTTCGTTTAACAGGCGTTCAATAGACATCAGTTACTCCTCAAAAATTTCGCGAAGATTATACCGCTTTAGTCATTAATGCAGAAGCTTCTTGGTTCAACTGTGACAATTTTTCGGACATCAAGATATGGATCCGCTTAGACAGCTCTTTAACTTGTGTTTTATCAAAACTCTTGGTTTCGATAGGCTCCATCATCTCAATAATAACAATGCCATTATTCCAACGATTCAGTTTGATATGACTTTGATTAGACGCCAGTACAGGCACCATAGGCACGCCCGCCGCAATCGCCGTATAAAAAGCACCAGCTTTAAAAGGCAGCAACCCCTTGCCACGAGAACGTGTTCCTTCAGGGAATATCCATACTGACAAGCACTTCTCTTTGATTTTTCTCGCTGTCGCTGCCATGGTATCAAACGCCTTGCTGCGATTTTTACGATCAATCAAAATATTACCTGATAGCCAGTAGATTTGACCAAACAACGGCATCCACGCGAGACTCTTTTTACCTAAACTCACCGTACCTTTAGGTACCATCGCAGTATGGGTAAACATATCGAAATTGTTTTGATGATTAGCTAGAAACACACGAGGCTCATCGCTTTCACATTTAGACTTGCGCGTAATAACTTTAATGCCCAACACGGGTGCAGCCCAAGAAAAAATCTTAGCGAACATATGCACATTATCACGGTGACGTGGTCGTAAAACGCACGCTAATCCACCAATAATAAAGGCTAAAACAAGCATGACAGATAAAATCAAACACCTAAGGATTAACAGCACTACAATCTCCCGCGATTTAATTGGCGCCAGTATAGCCAGCAAGTACTAACGACTCAATATTTAGTTTACACATGTAGCCTGAACCTAGGCTATACAGCACCAGACTTAGGCTACTTTAGCGCACCCAACTTAAGCGAACTTTAATCTAGCGCATATTTAATCATCGCGGATAATAGCCTATAGAGTGTAGCGTTAAGGTCTGACCTCAACTAAACCAGCCTTTGCAGGCCAATATTTTTTCCGTAGAAGCAGTACTAATCTAAAGCAAATAGCGCTGACGGCTAACGTCGCCACGATGGCCGCACCGCTTGGCAAATCAAATGAGGCGGATAATACTAAGCCTGCAACATAACCGAACAAGCCGACCACATAAGCCCAGCCGAGCTTAAAACGCCCAGCATAATGATTAACCGCCAGCGCGGGTAATATCAGAGAGCTAAACACTAAATAGACGCCTACCAGCTCGACTGACAGGGTAATGACTACCGCAAATATCAGATAGAAACCTCGCCCAGCAAGAATTTTAGGTTTAAAAGCCAATAATAGAAGAATAGCTGCATATATACTGGCAGGCAGAAACAATTGACTCCAGCTCACCCATAGTATCTGCCCTGACATCAACTGCTTTAGCATTTCAGCCCCGTGAGGGTCATTCGATAATAGCAGCATCGCAGCCACGGCAGCTAATACATAGAAACAACCAATAATCGCCTCCAGTTCATCTGCCATCCGTTTAGATAACCAAGCGATAAAGCCCGCACCCGCAATGGCAAATAATGCGGGCATCCACACATTGGAGAAAGGTAAGGCTTCAATATCATGGTTGAGATGGCCCACGATGGCACCTAATGCTGCGACCTGTGCAATAGCAAGATCAATAAAGATGATCCCACGCTTTAGCACTTGTTGTCCTAGTACCACATGGGTAGACAAAACGAGTATCCCCGCAACAAATGCGGGGAACAAAATAGATAAAAGATCCAGATCAAACATCGGTATTTACTCTGGTTAACGTCATTTAAAAAGCAAGTGAACGCAATATATCGCGTTCACTTGCTTTACTCTTGGACAGTGGCTATTTAGCGGCGAGTAATAAGTCTATCGCACTATCGTACAGGCTAAACAGATCAACACTTTGCTCATTTCCACCTACTGACATCGGCAGCACAATAACCGGTAAATCAGCACGTTCACCCAACCAATCCGCACCACGTTCACTTTGATATGACGCGATAATGACTGCCATAATATCACCCTGCTTAGCGCGGGTAAGTAGACTCGCTAGATGTGAGCTACTGGGTGGGATTCCAGGCTTTGGTTCAAGATCAGCAACCTGCTCCAACCCTAACCAGTTAAACAGATATTTAAAGCTTGAATGGTAAGCAATAATCTTTTTACCATTCAGTGGCTTTGCCTTCTCTTCCCAGCGAGGAATTGCGTCATTCCAACGTTGGCTAAAACTGGCTAAGTTAGCCTGATATTGCGCGGTGGAGTCTGGATCAAGTTGAATCAACTTTTGTGTCAATGCCTCAGCAACACCCAGCAAGCGTTTTGGGTCAAAGTGCAGATGTGGATTGCCCTTGGCGTGAACATCACCCATTGAGCGATCAACCGATTTCATTTGATCCACAGTGTCTATTTGCTCTGCAGCAAAAAACAGCCCTTGATCGGTAGAACGTACCTTAGCGTTTGCCGACTTCATCTGCAGCATCGGCAGCCAGCCAATTTCAAGATCCGCCCCCGCACAAATGGCGAGATCTGCTTGACGCATTTTAGCAATCAGGCTCGGTCTGGCTTGCACTTGATGAGGATCTTGCATCGCCGTGGTGGCCGAATAGATCCGTGCATCAGGCGCTAGCTCTTTCGCCAGTGCTGCATACTCAGGTTCACAGGCAAAAATATTAAATTCTGCTTGTACATTGCTGATAAAACCTAGCGTTACAGCTAAGGTAAGTGTTTTTAATACTTTAGGTAAGAACTGCTTAGAATTGATGCGCACCGTGAGCCCCCAGAGTCATAATATATTGAAGAGTGATAACGTTATCGTCTTCTATTCCATCGAAGTTAGTGCCTTGTTGATTGGTATATTGCAGACGCACTGTTGAGAAATGGCTTTGGTGCCATGCAAGGCTCACCTCAGTTTCTTTCAACTTTTGTGGATCAAAATGATCATCATGCATCATCTGAGTGTCGACTTGGCCATAACGTAAACCTGCAGACCACTTAGGGGAGAACTGATAAACACTGCTTAAGTACCAACCGTCTTGATAATCCGTACCAGAATCATCATGACCATCATCGTCATGCTCATCATGATGTTCTTCAAGCGGCTTAAAGTCAGTCACTCGGAAATATTCACCACTCAAAGTGAGGTGTTGGTATTTATAATTCCCATTCGGTGCCCACTTGTAAACAAAGTCTGCTACGTAGGTATTCTCACCGGTGTACTGCGCACTATGGCTATGATCATGCTCATCTTGAACTGCAGCATGATCATCATGCTCTTCGGCAGTCATGCGACCATTTTCATTACGTAAATAACTCAAACCCGCCTGCCATGAACCATTAATACCAGCATCACCACCAATCTTAGTAAATGCGGTATAAACCCCTGTTGACTTGTAATCGCGCTCGTTATGTTCGTCAGCAGCGCGCATATTGTCACCTTTGAACGCTTCGACGCCCATAGTCCAATAAAGATCCGTTGGTGCAACATAGCTTAGTCGCACACCATCATCGAAATAATGGCTGCCTAAAAATGCACGATATGCCGCCGGCCGATCAGAAAAAGCATCAGTATGCACATGCTGATTGTTAAGATAACCAATGTCGGATAAGAAACGTCCCGCCCTCATTGAAAGGCCGTAAGGCATCGCCATTGTTTGAATGAATGCCTCTTCAAGGCCTAGTTCAGTTTCACCGTCATGCATCTCTATCACTGCAGTTAACTTACCGTAAAACATATCATCAATATTGGCACTCATTGCCACTTCAGTGTGGCCCAACCCAAAACCCTCGACACGCTCGCTCATTGGGCGTTCAGCACTTTGATAGTAGCCATCTAATACCGCACTAATGGCAGGGTTGGTTAAGCTTGAATCTTCAGCAAAAGCGTTAATAGAAAAAATTGCGCACGCAGCAGCTACGCCAGTTAGGCGCATAGTTGAAATAGTCATTAGTTCTCCGAAATACAGCTAAGCAAAGCCTTCCCATAGGGAATACTTATTTAATTTAGTAATTGATTTTTATCGAATTGCTTAGACAGTAACGGGGGGGGCACGGCTATTGAAAAAACTCACATGGCGCGAGTTAAATATTGGAAGGATATACTCTTGGCTCTCAACGAACTGGCGTTCTACCGCAATATTAAACTCAAAGCTAGGCAGCAGTTTGTTGATGTGGTGTTGGTGATAACACAGAGTACAATGGTTTTTAGCGCCATCATCCAAGTGACTCAGATCATGAGCGGACGCTGCAAATGACAGGCACAGGAATACGGCAATAAGCCCTATTACCAGTTTCTGCTTCGCTCTACTCAGTTGAATCAAAGTGTTAACCTTGTTTTAAAAAACCAGCCAAGTGTAGGTGGTTCAAGATTGAAGTCAAGTACTCCCTAAAGTGAAAGCGTTACAAAGTGTTTGTGATGAATATCACTAAAACTTGAATGACAATTAATACTGTTTTAAGCTGATAGGGCTAAGATTTCAGCACTAGCATTAATTCATAGAGATATGAATTAAGAGTTTATTTACTAATAAGGCGCCAACATCATGCTTGAACTTCTTCGCTCAAACTTAAAATTCATTATTATGACAGCGTTATTTTTTGGTGTGGTACTTGGCGGTATTTACTACGTAGAAGCCGCACTTGAAGCACAAGTTCAAGTCATCGACTAACGCTGTCAACGGGCTATTTCGTTAACATTCAAGTTAAATTTGGGATTGATTTTCGAATGAAAACTTGAATGAGCTGAAATGTAACTCGCTGCTCAATAAGCCTCTATTCTGATGGCATTGAGTCATCAGAATTTATCGGTATTTCTGCCTTTCTTCGCTGTCATCAACTCTCTCTGGCGCTTCGGTGACTTTCATATGATCCATCATATGGCTTACCAACAGTAACATCACTGCAAATATTGTCACCGGGATACAGATCGTCCGCATAGTCTCATCAAAATATCCCCACACTATTGCCATAAACCCAATATAAAAACTCGCCATTTTAACGCGAGCCATGGGTGCACTTTTACCCAACCAAGCGTCGCAAAGCGGACACTGGATCTCACCATTTAAGCCCTTTCCTCTTTGGTTAACGATTTTATCTATGGCGAAAGGCTTAGAACAATGTGCACATATCACAGGCGCTTCTCTCTATATAATTAGTTAGTTAAGGTTGTCGTATGACGAGCACACCCCAGAAACTGGCGCTTTACGGCCCAAAACTGGCCGCCAATTCTAACAGGTTTGGGCCTTAGTCAGACCTTTTATTGCCCAAAGTCATTATAAAATCTAAATAACAAATCGACACTGTTAAATCTGAGTAATAATATAGTTACTTCAGGGAACTAATGGATATCCAAAAATGCATAGATTGCTTACCCAGCTACTCTTTATCGGCTTATGCTTATTCTCCTCTATCGCTTCGGCAAATGATGAGCCACTCACGATTGAGCTAAACAAGATCCAAAGCGCTATTGATAGTGATGTAAAAGTATTAACGGGCACCAAGGGAGAAATAAAATCATTTATTGAATATCGCATCAGTCGTAATGCAACCTTGTTACAGGAAAAACTGAAGCAGCAGATTGAAGATACACCCGCAAAGTTGGATGTACTAAAGCCATATATTGTCAAACAACTCGCTTTTACCAATCAAGTTGAAGACTATTTTAAGACTCAAAAAGAAACCTTGATGGGTCAAGTTGGCGCGGATAATGACCGTGAAATCATGCTGCAATTGGTACAGATCCAACGCGAACAAGACAAGCTTTACGTTGCAGAAAAGGAACTATTGGCCTGGGCAACAATGGCAGGCGTTGATGTTGAAGTCCAAAATCAAAGGTTCATCAAAGCATTAGAGAGCCGGGCTGATGATCTCGATAGCTTTGTACACTATAACCAGTCGCGATTAACGCAAGCTGTCACAGATGTAACGGTGGCAGGTAAAGACGCGACCAGTGAACAAACTGCCGTGGTTGTCGAACTAAAGGAGCGTCTTGCTCAAAGCTCTACCAGTTTATCGACTGCCATCGAGCTTTTAGATGAACTCGGTGAAGATACCGCTATATATAAGCAAACTTTGTTCAGTATATCTGGCGATATCACTCAAGATGTACTCAACTTAGATGTGGCAAGCAGCCTACTGAGTGAGTGGATGTCGATTGCCAAAAATCAGGCCTTAGAAAATGGCGCCAGTGTGGTGTTCAAACTTCTCATTTTTAGTTTAATCTTGTTTCTATCGAGCTTGGTCGGGAAAATTGCTAAGCGCATCGTACAAAAAACAGTGAGTAACTCTAAGCTTAAATTTAGTTACCTACTGCAAGACTTTTTTATCTCTATGGTGGGAAAAGTGGTCTTTGCATTAGGCTTATTGATTGGCCTGTCACAACTCGGGTTTGAGCTGGCGCCGCTGCTAGCAGGTTTCGGTATTGCCGGTGTGATTATTGGTTTTGCACTGCAAGACACCCTATCTAACTTTGCTTCAGGCATGATGATCTTAATCTACCGCCCTTTTGATGTTGATGACCTCATTAATGCCGCTGGCGTCACCGGGCGAGTCAGCCATATGAGTCTGGTTTCAACCACCATCAAAACGTTAGATAACCAAAGGTTAATCATCCCCAATAATAAAATTTGGGGCGATACCATTAACAACATCACTGTTGAGCAAGTACGTCGAGTCGACTTAACGTTTGGCATCGGTTATAAAGACAGCATTGAACATGCCGAAAAAGTCTTAAACGATGTCATGATGTCGCATCCTAAAGTGTTGAAAAGCCCTGAGCCGATGATAAAGCTACACACGTTAGGTGAGTCTTCGGTCGACTTTATTGTACGCCCATGGGTTAAGCCTATTGATTACTGGGATGTTTACTGGGATATCACCCGTGAAGTCAAAATGCGCTTTGACGCTGAAGGGATTAGTATTCCGTTCCCACAACGCGATGTCCATATCTACCAAGAAACCTAAATTGCTGTATTAGCTAAAAGCCCCACCAGCGTTTGCTGGCGGGGCTTTTAAATTAAAATAGCTCCATAAATACTAACGATGAAGATCCGCTGTCACTTAAGCTAAGCCGATAATCTCATCATTGCTATCGATATCGATATTTAAGTAACCAGGGCGAATCCCCAAGCCCGGCATCGTCATCACCTTCCCCACTAAAGCCGTTATAAAGCCCGCACCAGCATTAAGCCTGAGTTCATTGATAGGCAGTTCAAAACCTGTAGGAACCCCCTTTAAACTAGCGTCATGACTGATAGACATCGGCGTTTTAGCAATACAAACAGGCAAATGGCTATAGCCATGTTTACCTAGCCAAGCCAATTGCTGTTTGGCCTTATCAGACATAGCAACACTCGCCGCACCATATCCCACTTCAGCTAACGTCATCAGTTTAGCCTCTAAGCTATCTTCCGCTTGGTATAAGCATTTAAATTCAGATTCTATTTGGGTGGCAGCGTAAACCACCTTCGCTAACTTAACGCCGCCTTCAGAGCCGCGAGCAAAAGCATCACTTATCTCACAGCCAAAGGCACGGGTGTGGCTCACTTGTGCTTTTAGCCAATCAAGCTCTGCGGCGGTATCCGTTGGGAAACGGTTAATAGCGACCACTACAGGTGTACCGTATTGATGCACATTATTAATATGCCATTCTAAATTGGCAAAACCAGCTTTTAGACGGAGCAAGTCAGGTTGGTCTATCGCGATATCCGATTCAATACCGCTATTGGCCTTAAGCGCTTTTAGCGTGACCACAACCACAGCTGCTGACGGTTTATAGCCAGATTCTCTGACTTTGATATTACTGAACTTCTCAAAGCCCATATCAGAACCAAAACCAGCTTCCGTTATCACCACGTCAGCCAATCTTGCTGCCAATTCATCGGCAATAATCGAAGAGTTACCGTGGGCAATATTGGCAAAAGGACCCGCGTGAATAAAACAAGGATCGCCAGAGAGCGTCTGCATCAATGTTGGCTTAATCGCATCTCTCATTATCACAGTCATGGCGCCTGCCACACCGATATCCTCTGCAGTAATCGGATTTGCTTCTAGATCGAGTGCCAGCACTAGCCGCCCCACTCTTTGCCGGAGATCTTGAAGGTCTTTGCTCAATGCTAGAATCGCCATTAACTCCGATGCAGCAGTAATATCAAAACCTGACTCATGTACAGGGCCATTGACCGCGCCAAGACCGACTGCAATCTGCCTTAAGCTACGCTCATTATGATCAACCACTCTGCGCCAAAGAATGTTTTTAACATCAATATTGAGGGCTGTTAAGCCAGATTCTTGGGTAAATGCATCAGCGCCCAGCCTTGTTTCATGGAATAGACGAGCATCAATAGCCGCTGCAGCGAGATTATGCGCACTGCTCACTGCATGTATATCGCCAGTAAGGTGTAAATTCAGCTCCTCCATTGGCACCACTTGCGCGTAGCCGCCTCCTGCAGCCCCGCCCTTAATACCAAATACTGGTCCCATGCTTGGCTGGCGTATACAGCCGCAGGTTTTTATCCCAATGGCATTCATCGCCTGCGTCAAACCAATAGTGGTTACTGTTTTTCCTTCACCAAAAGGCGTAGGTGTTACTGCCGTGACGATCACAAGTTTGGCATTTGGTTTATCAGCCAAGCGGTGGGCAACGGTGAGGGAAACTTTGGCTTTGTTAGCACCATAGAGGGACAGTTCAGAGTCGATAATGCCGAGTTTAGCGGCGATATCTGCAATCGGTTTGCAGGTATGCTCACTAGAAATTTGTATATCTGACAGCATTCGTAGGTATCCACTGTTTTGTTTAAAATAAGGTAGAGTCACGAGTGCAATATAGAGGATCTGAAACCGAGGTTGAATAGTGAGCGAATGCTATTTTAGCTTTTTGTAATCTACATCAATAAAATCATCACCAGATGACAGAAATAGACCATGCAAAATAGCGATTTTCAACTATCACAATTTGTCGTAGGCTTTTGGCGAATAGCATTACAATCTAAATTGGAATCACCATTATCTCAATTATTACCTTGTTCCACTTTTCTACCGGAGTGCTGAAAAAAGCATTCGGAATCGTCAGGGTTTAGATCGAAAAAGGCGCAATACAGCGCCTTTTCATCATGACCAATGCTTTATAAAAAGGTGATTTCACCGGTCAAATGCGGACGTCGTCCTTTTTGATCTCTTAGCTCAAATATCAAACTATCTTGTTTTTGTTCCGCCGCAAAGCTGACGTTACCAGGCATAAACAAGGGTAATTTAAAGGCAACATCTATCTTGCAAGGTTTAGCCACGATTTCAGGCATTACTTCTGCAATACAGCGCCCTTTAGACCACATACCATGCGCTAGAACACGATCAAACCCAAAGCGTTTAGACAATACTGGATGCAGATGGATAAGATTATAGTCGCCTGATGCTTTGGCGTAACGGCGGCCCAAGTCTTCACTTAAGCTCCATGCTTGAGCAGTATCCCAG
The DNA here is from genome assembly GCF_002836135.1 of Shewanella sp. GutCb. Classification (NCBI taxonomy): domain Bacteria; kingdom Pseudomonadati; phylum Pseudomonadota; class Gammaproteobacteria; order Alteromonadales; family Shewanellaceae; genus Shewanella; species Shewanella sp. GutCb. The sequence goes on from NZ_PJBL01000017.1 coordinate 88,873, forward strand.
TTGATATCACTGGCTCTGGGTGGGCGCATTCGCTTAGTCTTACCTTCGATGCGATATAGGTAGGTTGAGAGTGACTCCCAGACTAACTCGCCAGCAACAAACGCTTTTGATACCAATTCAAACTCCAAGCCAGAGTCGGTCATTTGGCTGGTCGTTAATGAACATTCAATATCATAGCTTTCAGCAACCGTTGTTGGACGATATAAGGTGATGCTGTTCTTTAAATGGAGCATACCAAGCAAAGGAAAGGTGATTGCGTCATGAGTGAAAATCATTGCATGTAATCTAAACGCCATTACATACAAATAAGTCGGCGGTAACGTTTGACCATCAAAATCAAAACCGCATACCTTGGCATACTGCTCAACTTTTTCTGCGGACAATGCCACATTTGGACTGCTTACTTTAATCATAGGCAGCGGCTGTTCATCCCAACCAGGTTTGCGCCCAAAAAATATCTTTCGATACAGCGAAAACAGCGATGGCATAGCCTTTAAATCAATACAGTATTCTTCAGTCAAACTAATCAAACCTTACATTAAAACACAGACAAAAAATAAACGATCCGCAGATTATACCCTAAAACAGAAAAAGCCGATAATAGTGATGAGCAATCGCCTTAAGTACAGGTGGTTTGCCAACAGTTTTTACTGCTCACGCCAATAGGCTCCAAGTAGGACTGTACACTCCGACTCCCCACTAAGTGTCCGGCACCAACAATAATGAATAAAGGTTGCTTAGTTGAGGCTGATGTCATCAGTTCCTCGATTTTATTAGCCATCCCCTTATTACGGTCCCACAGCATCTTCTCTACCATTTCAGTATTGCCTTCGCGGAGCATCTCTCCTTCCATTAAATCTGCCAGCTCAGTTTCATCGCCACGGCGCCACGCCGAAATAAGTTTTAGCATATCTTCATCTGGTGCTTCTATTGCTTCGCGTACCATCTCCCACTGCGTCTCAGGACTAAAAGATGATAGCAACTCAAACTGAAACTCGGTGCTTTCGAGCTCATATACAGGTCTATGATCTGCTTGAGCAACTAACACTGAGTCCACGCCATAAAGTGCGCTATATCCCAGAGCAGTGTAGCGCCCCACACTCAGTTGCATTGATTGTAACCAGGGTGCATAGCTGCTTAAGGCGGCACATAAGTTGGCTTTATCTTTACAATAACTGGCTAATACGCCTTTGGTTTTATCATCAATCGGTAACTGTTTAGCGCCATATCTTTGTAATAATGCTGCAACGTTAGCATCGCGAACATCTGCTTCTACGACAATCGCTTTTGATGTCGAAAATGCCTGTTCAATTTGATCCGCTAATGGATAAAAATCAGCTTTACCAATATGGATAGAGCCCAGTAGATAGGCGGTTTTACCTTGATAAGAAACTTGGTAGAAAGGCGGTTTATCCGTTGGCGCAGCGCTGGCTATTTGGGCTGCAACGACACAACACATACCAACTATCGATAATAAACCTTTCTGAATACTTGTTGCCAACATACTTGCCCCTTATAATTCAGCAAATTTTAAAATGAGAGGCTGTTATGCCACACACACAGGTTATCGAGCAACTAAAAGCCAGTTTGCAAACCGCCTACCGACAAGCTATCGATGCAGATACAAGACTCGATGGGCTCAAAAAAGCAGGCCACGTTAAGTTTAATACTATTTTCACTAAGGACGAGGGATTTTCTACCAGTAGCAATCGCTTTCAGCCTTATGTAACCGAACTTGCTGCTGAAATGGACGCGATGAGCCACGAACCTGACACCATGGCGACTGGATTAGAAAGCTACGTCCGTAAGCTTGGCTTATTATTGCAAACGATGCAGACTTTTAAAGCCAATACCAAATAACCTTGCGGGGCCAGTCGATCCATTAATAAAACCGACGCTTACCTTATAGCCATTAAGGTAAGTGAAAGCGTGAAAAAATGTTAATGGATTGATTTTTGACATCTTAATGTCATCCAAGCGTCATACAATCTTCTACTTCTTAAATATTGAGTAGAACACATGACCGCTATTGATCTAAAAAGTGAACTCGCTAAGATCATCGATCGAGAGAAAATCAAAGCTGTTTTTCAGCCCATATGTAATATCTCAACGTATCAAGTTCATGGTTTCGAAGCGCTAAGTCGTGGACCCGAACATAGCCCGCTCTACTCTCCTGTACCACTATTTAAAACAGCGGCTCACGAAGGGCGTTTATCTGAACTTGAAAGCCTTTGCCGACGGATCTCCATCCAACAATTCAAGAATATTGCGCTATCAGGCAAGTTGTTCATCAATATTTCACCTAAAGCCTTACTGGAACCCAATCATGCTAAAGGTCTCACATTAAGCTTGGTGCAAGAATTGGGGATCCATCCTTCTCAAGTGGTCATTGAGCTCTCAGAGCAGTATCCTGCCGATGATATCGATCTGCTCAAATCTTGCTTAAACCATTACCGTAGCCAAGGGTTTCTCACTGCCATTGATGATCTTGGAGCAGGATATTCAGGTCTGAGACTATGGTCAGAGCTTGCACCAGATTACGTCAAAATTGATAGGCACTTTATTGATTCAATTGACTCATCTCCGGTTAAACAAGAGTTCGTGCGCTCTATTGTCAATCTATGCCAAAATCTAAGCTGTAAAGTCATTGCAGAAGGTATTGAAACAGAAAAAGAGCTCGCGGTATTAAAACAGTTGGGCATTATCTACTGTCAAGGCTACCTATTGGGTCGACCAGAAGCATCACCAAATCGAAGCATCACCCTCAAAGATAACATTGAGCCCATCCCTTACCATATTCGGTTTGCAGAGTCGGCAGAAAGCCTCAGCTGCAGTGCGATTACTTGCCAGTCCGGCACTAAGCTAAAACTTATCGGCGAACAGTTTAATCAGCAACCCGCCTTACAAGCCATTGTCGTAGTCGACCAACAACGAGTGATTGGATTGATCGCTCGATCTCACGTTATAGAACTGTTTAGTACGCCTTACGGTCGATCACTACATGAACACCAACCCGTTGATGACATTCTCGATACCGATGTGATTCAGATTGAAGCTCACCAGCCTTTATCTCAAGTCAGTCAACGTCTAACGTCAGAGTCAACTGGGCTTGTAGCGCAACAGTTTATTGTATTAAAACAAGGGCGGCTATTGGGGATTGGTCATACTAAAGATCTCTTAGCACAGATCACTGAGCAAAAAATTACCGTCGCTCGTCATGCAAACCCTCTGACAGGGTTGCCAGGGAATATTCCAATTCAACAGGAGTTACAACGCTTAAAACAGCAACATAAACCGTTCTACCTTGCATATTTTGACCTATCTCATTTTAAACCTTATAACGATATTTACGGCTTTTGTCGTGGAGACGAGGTCATTATGGAGGTATCACGATTATTACAACGTCAACGAAGCTGCGATAATTTTATCGGCCACATTGGTGGGGACGACTTCGTCATCATTAGCACCTGCGATGATATTCAGCAGCAAGCACTCACCATTATTAGTGACTTTGAAGCCGTGAAGTCACTATTTTACTCCGATGAGCATTGGCAGGATAAACGGATGCTGGCAGATGACAGAGAAGGTGTTACTTGTTATCACGGCTTAATCGCATTAACGGCAGGCGTTTTACCACCGCTAGTCACCTCAAATTGCAATGAACACCAACTGTCTGTTTATAGTGCTCTAGCAAAGAAACAGGCTAAACAAGCCAGTGGCTTATTTAGTCTATTTCAATTGCACAAGGAAAAGGTGCTTAACGTGACCGCGCTGTCAGCACGGCTTTAAGTTTAAATTTTTGGCTTAATAGTCTCTTTTAGCCACGATGTGAGTAACGCATTTTCATACCGATTAGTTTTATTATTAGCCTTATGAATAGAGTGCACAAAGCCAAGGTCGGTTAATTTTTCATCGCCAACTATGATGACATGTTCGCCTTCAGTCACTTTATAACTAAAGGTGATACGAGGTGGGTAAATATCTTTAACCACACGTAAATCGTTGGTAGTGGCGCCAAACGTCGGTCTGACATCACCCGCTAAATCTAAGTCAGTAACAACCATTTCAAGCTTTTGATTCGGCTTTAAAATCTTAGCCGCTTCTTTGTTTAAATTTTTAGTTAGCGCTTCAAACGTACGGTTTTCAAAACGGGATTGAATATCACCGCTAGCCTTAACATCGCGAAAACTTTTTGGATCTTGCCACTCAACTTTAACAATACCACTTTCTGTTATAGGGTTTTCAACGGCTTCATCAGCCCATGTTGAACCTGATAACATTGAACCTGATAGTAATAGTCCAGCAACGAGTATGTGTTTTAAATTCATATTTACCTCTACGGTTGAACAAAGGGGAATGCTCTATTTCACAATCATAAACGACCTAAGCTGAATAAGGACTTAATGTGAAATGGTTAACATATAACCTATATAATATTAGTAGACCACACTCAATGCCGAATGGTTGCATCAAATTGCATCAAAACTTGCTTAAGCTAACCAAACTGTAAACAGGATTTGCATTATTAGCGCTAAATATTATGCTGTCTAAAATAAGTCGCCATCTAATAAATTGGAAATCGTGCCATGCAGAAACTCGCTCCAGTCCTTTTTGTGCTCCTATTACTGACAGGTTTAACTTGGGCAATTATTAGCATCAATCAATCAGAGCAAACTTCATCCTATGAAACTTGGTCCGCTTTCATTTATAAGAATGGCTATAACTCAAGTAAATATGAAAAAACCGATGATTTCGACGATTACCCAAGCTGCAAGGCATTTTCAGAACAGCAGTCAGAGCAACTCAATAATGTTGTTTGGGAATGCGGCCTTAACTGTAGCTTCGACTCTATGCGACAAGGATTTCATTGTAAAACAATGACTAATGAGTAACTAGCGTTGTTTTGTTCGCTCTAAACACTTTCAACATATAAGACTAAAAAATTAAATACAAAAAACACTCCATCAGTAACCAACTGTTTTTATTTCATAAAAACTAAAGCTCAACACAACCAGTCGTTAGCTCACTTTTTGTTCAGCTTTGGTACATGAAGCATTCGTTAACATACGTATCAAGCAAACGCATCCCCAGAGGAAAACCTCTTAACTGACGGGCTATAAATCGTCGTTAAGAGTCAACGGTTCCTAAACTGGTTACTGATTAATATTTGGAGTCCAATATGAACTACTCAAACATTACAACACTGCCATTTTTTGGCCGTATGGCATTCTTTGCAGCAATGCTGCTCTCATTTAGCTTCATCGGCCAAGCAAATGCCAATGACTTTACCCCTGCGGAGCAAGCAGCAGTGGATGGACACTTTGAGATCCTAGCAGAGCAGCAAGCTCAATCGGATATTGCGTTAGATAACAAAATTCAGGCTGAATTTGATGACCAAGTCAGCGACTCAGAAGAAGAGTTTATGGAGTTGACCTGTGAGGCTCACGGTTTTGATTTCGACAGTGAAGTAAGCGCCTGCGTCGAGTAAGCGAGCTTAATATAACAAGAACGAGGCATTGCCTCGTTTTTGTTGTTTATAGCTCCCCATACACCCTAGCGACTTCATACATAGAACTCTGTCACTTATCGATAAGCTGAATCCTGCCTTTCGAGGATATTTGAGGATAAACTAAAACGGAAAAGCAGCACTAAGAATTGGATAGCTCGCTTTTAGTTGTTTTTTCTTATGTGAAAACTTCTTCCCCGCAGGTGAAGCTTGCCCTGATGGCACATAAGGAAGCTCATCATCAGCACGCTCTTCATAGAGCTGACCCGCTATCAAGTCATACTCATCGAGAAAAGGATAGGCTGAACCATCTTTTTCAGGCCAATCAAGTAACTTACCAAGCTCATCTGGTGACTCGACAACAGTGTCATACCACTGTTTTCCCAGTGAGATCAAAAAGCAGCGAAACTCAGCAAAAGCATACTCAGAATCACATCCAGTGATGATATAGGCCGCACCCCACACTGACCACGAATACGAACGACGCATTTGCTGGCCAAAGATCTTGTCAAAATCACGAAGCTCATCATTATTCAGAGGGCTCAGGTTTTGCTTTAGTGATTCAGCTAAATCCGTTTGATTTTGCTGAGGAGATGTACGGGTAACCAGTTCCCAAAACTGTGACTCTGTCATTGTGCTCTCTAAAAATACGATGGTATAACGCTATTCTAGCGTAATACCCGATAAAATAGCCAAGCTTGGCTATTAAAACTAAATGAGCGATTGTGTGGACTCGCTGCACTGATTTTTTTACACTCACCGTTATCTCCCTCAAGCACGACGACGCTTAATGCGTCAATAATTAGGTATCCAATGAAGAAACCTCACCCAATGCTGGCAATTTTAATGGCTATATATGTCTTGGTCGCCTTTGCCGCGTTATGGCGCACCGCGACAACACAAACATACGACTTGTTCACCCTTGGTGTGTTTCCAGTGTTATACGGGCTTGTACTACGTCAATTTTGGGCTGTAGTGTTATTAAAAATATACCTCGCGATTCAAACAGTGGCACTGCTCGCACTGGCTACAGCCGCAATCATTGCTTATCAAATTACACCTGAAGATGTGAAGGTGGTTTTCCAAGGACGAAATATTCCTATTAGTACCATTGTTATCTCTGCATTAATCGCCATGAGCTTCCAGTACTGGGTCGCCTTTAGTCAAAAAACAAAGCGTTACTTTAAACAAGAAGAATAGTTTCAAACCGATAAACGGCAGCGTTTTATAATGCTTAAAATCAACCATATAACAAATAAAAATAATAAGTGGTAAAGCTATTTATGAGCGATTTACAACCTAGTGAACTCTCCATACTGCTCGTTGAGCCTTCAGATACTCAACGTAAAATTATCGTTAACCGATTAGAGCAAGAGGGTGTGAAACAGATCCAAACAGCCACCAACCTTGAGCAAGCGCTGGGGATAATTAAGCGCCACCAGCCAGATCTCGTTGCCAGTGCAATGCACTTTGAAGATGGCACCGCGCTAGATCTGCTAAAACAACTTAAATCATCAGAACAATTTCGTGATATTCAGTTTATGTTGGTCTCAAGCGAGTGTCGCCGCGAGCAATTAGAAAGCTATCGTCAGTCAGGCGTTGTCGCTATTCTCCCTAAGCCGTTTACTTCAATCCACCTAGGAAAAGCACTCAACGCCACGATTGATCTACTAAGCCACGACGAATTAGACCTCACCCACTTTGATGTACAAGATCTGCGAGTACTCGTCGTCGATGACAGCAAGATGGCAAGAAACGTCATTAAGCGCACGATTACCAATCTTGGTTTACGGATGATAACGGAGGCTCAAGATGGCCAAGAAGCCATTGAAATACTGCAGCAGCAGATGTTTGATCTGGTCATAACTGATTACAATATGCCCACCGTGGATGGTTTAGCATTAACCCAATTTATTCGTAACGATAGTGAGCAATCTCATATTCCTATTCTGATGGTGTCATCTGAAGCTAACGAAACTCACCTGAGTAACGTTTCACAAGCGGGTGTGAATGCACTTTGTGATAAGCCTTTTGAGCCTCAAGTTGTCAAACGAATCCTCTATCAACTGCTCGAGGAGTAGAAAAATTGAGAAATCCTTCCTGTTTTTGACTTTAAAGGTCATTTCATCGGCTTAAAGCTCTTTTCAAATGCAAAAGCTTGTGGCATGTTACATAACGCTACTAATAAATAAATCTACGGAAAGAAGAGACGATTCAAATGAATAAGACTGAACTTGTTGCAAAAATGGCTGAATCTGCGGAACTCACTAAAGCTGAAGCCGCACGTGCGTTAAAATCTTTTGAAGAAACTGTTGCAGAAGCGATGAAGAATGGAGAAAAAATCTCTATTGTTGGTTTTGGCTCTTTTGAAACATCAGAGCGTGCTGCTCGCACAGGTCGTAACCCACAGACTGGCAAAGAAATCCAGATCCCTGCGGCTACCGTACCTAAGTTTAAAGCGGGTAAAACGCTTAAAGATAGCGTTAACTAATCACAACTCTTGTGATTTATATAAAACCTCCTATTAGGAGGTTTTTTTATGTCTGCTAATCGGCCACGACTGCAAGTTCAACCATTTTTCACTTCAACTTTGCACTAATCCAGTGCCACCTGCCCTAGATTGAATCAATTCCAATGAACAAACCAACAGCAGTACAAATAAACATCTGTTTTATAACATTAAAATTTCTGGCTTGGTCTTTGCTATATCCCCTGTGACTATTATAAAAATACTTATAGGGGAAGATAATGAACAAGCTACTTATCAATACCGCAGCCGTGACTGCAACAGCGCTAATGAGCCTATCGGCAAACGCCGCAGTAGAAGCCAATATTGGCGCCACTTCTAACTACTTATGGCGTGGTGTTACCCAAACCAATGATGCAGTAGCCGTTCAAGGTGGCATTGATTACAGCCACGAAGTCGGCTTCTACGCCGGAACATGGGCATCAAATGTCGATTTTGGTAACGAGACCAGTTATGAGATTGATTTCTATGCCGGCTTTGCTGGCAGCATAGGCAAAGAGTTTGGCTATGACATCAGCTATCTCTATTATGCTTACCCAGATGCTGACGACAGCATCGATTTTGGCGAAGCTACAGTGGCCCTTAGCTGGAAATGGATTGAAGTAAGCTACGCACATGTAGTCAATGCGGGAAATGATGTCACTGGCGACCCTACACTCGATGAAAAAGACATGGGTTACGTGCAAACCACATTAACTTACCCGATCTCAGATACTCTCTCAATTGCAGCGCACTATGGCTACTCAACAGGTGATGTCGTTACCGCTTGGTACAGTACCGACAACTACGCTGACTATTCGATTGCCCTCAGTAAAGACACAGATTTTGGTACTGTCTCTTTTATGGTCAGTGATACTGACTTAACAGATGATGATGCTAAAGTGCTGCTAGGGTATAGCTATAGCTTCGATTTGTAATATTCGAATATTATCTTTCAGTGGCGGCCGTTGCTGTGCAGATACCATTGCACAAAAAACGCCGCTGACTGAAAGTCATCGGCCCTTTGCATTATTAATCGTCATATACCATCTCTAGTTTAGGTTATTAAATTTCAGTAATTACTCTCCGCCAATGGGTTTTATAGCTTTAGTTTTATAAAACTGTAATTTTGTTACGTAGATCGCATATTTTTGTCTAATGGCCTGCTAAATTCCTTCTTAAGCGCTCACTAATGTGGCAGTAACCACTGTCAATATGAGCACGATAAAATCTGTTATTAACCTATATGTATCAATAATATTTTCTTTATTCGACAACGATTAAGGATCAGGAAAATAGGTACTCAATTGAGAGGAATTCGTGATGGCTCAGATACTAGATTTTGTGCCCAACGATGCAGAGATGGAATCATTTACAGCGCCAAAAAATAAAAAGGCTGCTGATGATTTAGCGCATAAAAAAGATGTGAAAAAACGCTTAGAAGCGTATTTAGAAAGAACCCAGCTCAGTCGAGCGATGGGCGAAGATGAATTTTGGGCTTAATTCATTGGTATAAGCGCAAAAAAAAAGCTCCTGAATCAATTCCAGGAGCTTACAAAGCTAATTAGAAAGCTAATTAGAAAGCTTACTGCTCTGCGGCCTCTGTTTCACGCTTCTTGAGAAAGTATTCTTTGGTCAACGCAAATACCACCGGACTCAGCAATGCCAATGCGATTAAGTTCGGTATTGCCATCATCGCATTCAGCGTATCCGCTAACAGCCAAATAAACTCTAATGAGCTTACAGCGCCTAATGGCACTACCAGTGTCCAAAGAATTCTAAAGGGCTTAATCGCCTTTACACCAAACAAGAACTGCACACACTTCTCACAGTAAAAGCTCCAACCTAAGATGGTTGTAAACGCAAACACACTCAAGGCTATAGCCACGACATAATTGCCTAATGGGAACGCTTGAGAGAAGGCAAAAGAGGTCAATGCAGCCCCATTTTCACCCGAAGTCCAAGCGCCGGACACTATAATCGCTAAGCCAGTAATAGTACAAACGATTAAGGTATCAATGAACGTCCCCAACATCGCCACTAATCCTTGAGCAACGGGGTTATTTGTTTGCGCTGCAGCGTGCGCTATTGGCGCGCTACCAAGACCCGCTTCGTTAGAAAACACACCACGTGCCACACCAAAGCGAATCGCGGCCCAAACTGCTGCCCCCGCAAAACCGCCTTGAGCCGCGACAGGGTTAAAGGCACTGTGGATAATCAGTTCGAATGCTGCTGGGATTTCAGAAGCATAAACCACCAGTACTGCGATGCCAGCGCCTATATAGAATATCGTCATAATCGGCACGAGTTTACCGGCAACATCAGCGATACGTTTAATACCGCCCATCAATACCGCACCAACTAAGACCATCAGCACCACACCGGTAACCCAACTTGGTACGCCAAAATTACTGCTTAACGCATCAGCCACTGAGTTAGCCTGTACGGTGTTACCAATACCAAACCCAGCCAGTGCACCAAACAACGCAAATGCGGTGCCTAACCAAGCCCACTTAGAGCTAAGGCCGTTCTTGATGTAATACATTGGGCCACCGACGTGGTTACCATTGTCATCCACTTCACGGTATTTAACCGCTAATACCGCTTCTGCGAATTTGGTTGCCATACCGACTAATGCCGTACACCACATCCAAAAAAGCGCACCTGGGCCACCAATAAAAATAGCGGTAGCAACACCCGCAATATTACCCGTACCGATCGTTGCGGAGAGCGACGTCATTAGCGCGTTAAACGGGCTAATCTCACCTTTCATGTTCTTATCTTTGTCAGGAATACGACCTGACCATAACAATTTAAAACCAGTGCCCAGCTTTAAAATCGGCATAAAACGCAAACCAACAGTGAGGAATAACCCTACCCCTAGGATCAAGACCAGCATAGGAGTCCCCCACACTACACCGTTAATCATGCCAATAAATTCAGTAATAGCTTCCATTCAGACCTCGTAGATACAGATTATTTATAGTTATTTTTTATAATTTTATTCTAAGTGTTTAGGGCTTTTTGATCTTCCCTATGAGAGCAAGGTCAAAAGGTCCTCACCGATTGCGCTAGCTCAAACAATACGCATCGGGTCAAACAGAGTACAACGAAATGTTAACCTTTGAAAAGGCTACACGAGAGAAAGGCACTTGAAGAAAATGACAATAGCGCCCAAAGACGCTAGAAGGTGTTGAATTTTATTAATATTCATAATTGTATTGCTTGGTTTTTTTACCAACGCGGAGGCTATACAGCTTAGTTACCACCCACAAATAGCCTACAAAAAAGCAACAATACCCAGCAGTGCAGTAACAACAGCCAACAAGCGTGGCTTCGGACTTGTTTCAAAACGGCTATTATTTATCACAAAGCAGGATCTGTTCTGGGTAGCTTAAAAGAGATGATATAAGTAAGGAGTAAAAAGATCGTTGAAACCGCCAAACAAGCCCCAAGCCCTGCAATTTGATACACCCAACCAGACAGTATGGTCCCGATAAGCCTACCCATTGCATTCGCCATATAGTAAAAACCAATGTCGAGTGAGACACCGTCATCACCAGCGTAACTCACTATAAGGTAGCTGTGCAGAGAAGAGTTTATGGCAAACACCGCACCAAACAGCATCAAACCTGTGATTAATGCAAACTGTAGATCAGTCCAGCCGGTAAACATCACAACGGCTAATATTGCTGTCACCAATGTCAATAACCCGGCCCATACCGTTGCACTCGCGCCATCAGGCGTCTTTGCGCTATTGCGTCCAGTGATTAACGGCGCCGCGGACTGAACCACACCATAACCAATGACCCACAATGCTAAAAAGGCGCCAACACTACTATGCTCCCAACCTAATTGACTGGCTAAAAACACTGGCAGAGCAATAACAAACCACACATCTCTAGCTGCAAATAAGAACAAACGTGCTGCTGAAAGGATATTAACTCGGCGACTTTTTGAAAATATTTCGGTAAATTTAGGCTTAGACTTCGCTTTACCTAAATCCGCTTTTAAATTGAATATGCTACATAACCAAACAATGCACAGTAGCGTCGCCATGATGGCCACCGCCCCCGTAAAGCCTACAAGTGTTAATAACACGCCACCTAAAAAGAACCCAGCCCCCTTAAGTGCATTTTTAGAACCTGTAAGCATCGCAACCCAACGATACAGCTTATCTTCGGCATCTTTGGGGACTAAGGTTTTAATCGCACTTTTAGCACTCATTTTGTTGAGATCTTTTGCTATCCCAGAAAGCGCCTGAGCAGCCATTACCCAAGGTACCACCAACATAGCACTCGGTAGTAATAACATCGACAGCGCGACTATCTGCAAGCCTAAACCTATGTTCATGGTGCGATTCAGGCCGAGCCTAGCGCCTAGCCAGCCACCGACTAGGTTAGTGATAACCCCAAAAATCTCATAAAACAGAAACAACATGGCAATTGCTAGCGGCGTATAACCTAAATCATAAAAATGCAGCACCACCAGCATGCGCAGCGCGCCATCGGTCAAGGTAAACGCCCAGTAGTTCCCCGTCACCAGCAAATACTGACGAATACTCTCAGGTAAAGCACGATATTTTGCTAACACAGATCACCAACCTAAATATTATCAATACAGCAGAACGCTATCAGGCAAAGCACGCTATATTACCGCCTTAGCCATTCCGTTCTAGCCATTACCGTCTTAGCCATTACCGTCCCAGCTCTTCCCGGCTTTATCCGGCTCTTCCTGCTTTCCCCTGCTTTTTCTGCCTTACTTATCTAGCTTACCGACCATAATTGCCAGTTCAGCAGTGCGGTTGGCATAGCCCCACTCATTGTCATACCACACATACAGCTTCACTTGCGTGCCATTAACTACCATAGTAGAGAGTGCATCGATGATGCTTGAGCGCGGGTCAGTTTTATAATCAACCGACACTAATGGACGCTCCTCAAAACCAAGAATATCTTTCAACTCTCCTGCTGCCGCAGCTTTTAGCAAGGCGTTAACTTCCACTTCAGTTGTTTCACGCACTAACTCAAACACGCAATCCGTGAGTGAGGCGTTAGCAAGTGGAATGCGCACGGCATGGCCATTGAGCTTACCTTTTAGCTCTGGAAAAATATGAGTAATAGCGGTAGCACTGCCGGTGGTCGTTGGTATTAGGCTTAAACCACAGGCGCGGGCACGCCTTAGGTCTTTGTGCGGCGCATCAAGAATGGTTTGAGTATTGGTAATGTCATGTATGGTGGTCATCGAGCCATGCTTAATCCCAATTTTTTCATGGATCACTTTCACCACAGGCGCAAGGCAGTTAGTAGTGCATGACGCTGCCGTCACAATAGGGTGGATATCCTTATTGTAAAGATGCTGGTTAACGCCCATGACCACATTAAGTACGCCATCCTCTTTGACTGGCGCGGTGACAACCACTCTTTTGACGCCTTGATCAAGATAAGCTTGCAACAGCGCTTTGGTTTTCATGACACCGGAAGCCTCAATCACCACATCGCAATTTGACCAGTCAGTCGCGGCAATGGTTTTATTGCGAGTGGTCACAATGCGACGTTGACCAATAACAATGTCATCACCTTCGGCGATAGCCTCTTCAGCCCAACGACCGTGCACCGAATCAAATGTCAGCAGGTGCGCTAATGTCGCTGCATCACCTGCTGGGTCATTAATTTGTACAAACTCAACATCCTGATTCTGCCACGCAGCTCTTAATGCCAAGCGCCCCATTCTGCCGAAGCCATTAATCCCAATTTTGATTGTCATTGTCGTTTCCCAACCTTAAATTCTTTAAATACAAATAGACTTTTCACACTAAAAAAGATATTACTTTCGCCTTACAATTGTCATTGATTTTTAACGGTTTTCCATAACCCTTCGAGTGCTTATCAATACTGCTTCTTTAATATAAAAAGAGACCGACACAAACTCAGCAAGAGAGATAAACAGCCCCTAAGTTGCAGATGCTTCGTCCGCAACGAACAAATGTCTATTGCGATTGCATATTGCCACCAGCGATAACATCACTGGTACTTCAACCAACACTCCCACCACAGTGGCGAGCGCTGCTCCTGAGTGCAAGCCAAACAATGATATAGCGACCGCGACGGCCAACTCGAAAAAGTTAGAGGTTGCAATCATACAGGCTGGAGCCGCAATTTTATGGCTTAGCTTCATCTTCTTTGCCGCATAAAAAGCGATAAAGAAAATGCCGTAAGTTTGGATCAATAACGGAATTGCGATTAGAAAAATATCTTGAGGTTGACTCATAATGGTTTCCGCTTGGAAACCAAACAGCAACACCACAGTGGCCAGTAAGCCAACCATAGACCAAGGTTTAAGCTTAGCCACAAATGCATTTAATTGGCTATCATCGCCCTTTCTCTGCAACAAATAGCGTGTAGCCGCCCCCACAACTAACGGCAGCACCACGTAAAGCGCAACGGATGACAGCAATGTCTCCCAGGGGACCTGAATGTCACTCACACCTAGCAACAACGCCGTGATGGGCGCAAAAGCCACGACCATAATCAAGTCATTCACAGACACCTGCACGAGTGTGTAATTTGGGTCACCTTTAGTTAATTGGCTCCAGACAAATACCATTGCAGTACAAGGTGCCACGCCGAGTAAAATCATCCCTGCGATATATTCACTCGCCGTTTGTGGATCAACAAAATTAACAAAGAAAACTTTAAAGAACAGCCAACCCAGCGCCGCCATCGTAAACGGTTTAATCAGCCAATTGATCACCAATGTCAGCACCAGCCCCTTTGGACTCTTACCGACATCTTTTATTGCGGAAAAATCTATCTGTACCATCATGGGGTAGATCATTACCCAGATTAAAACCGCAATAACCAAATTGACATGCGCGTACTCAAGCCCAGCAATTTGCGTGAACCCACCCGGCATCACATTGCCTAAAAACACACCCACAACGATGGCTAAGCCAACCCACACACTTAAATAACGTTCAAAAATACCCATAATCTAAAACCTATAATAGTGATCATTGTTTAATTAACAGCAGCGCAATACTCTTTCTGGGCGATCGCCCATTTGTAACAGCCTTGCCAAATTAATCTCGATTAACTCAGGTTGTTGCTGCGCTAGTGTCTGCAAAATATCGCTTGCCCATAACGGCAACTCTGGATTAATACGATAAAAAACCCATTGTCCCTGACGTCGGTCAACTAACATTCCCAGTTTTCTCAATTGCGCCAAATGGCGAGAGATTTTAGGTTGGATGTCATCGAGTGCCGTCATCAATTCACAAACGCACAATTCTGATTCCGATTGGATCAGCAATAAACTGCGTAGTCGAGTATCGTCGGCGAGTGCTTTAAAAAAAGCTAATGGAGTCATATTGTGCTCTTCGCAAAAGGTGTCTATAAAACCAGATTAGCCATGGTTTTTTGCACACATAGGATATATGAAAAATAATATATATGTTTTTCCATATATTCAAGTAGAGATTTAAAAATATTATTCACTCTGAAAAATACGCTGCAGACAGGTTAATGTTTGACTAAGTCATTATAAGTTTAGTATCTGGATGATTTATATAATGATAGGTCGAAAATTAAGGCAGGTGAAAACAATGCAAAAAATTGAAAGTAGCGGTTTGTAGGTAGTAAACCCACTCCACCTCATCTATTGATTTTTGGCTATCAAAATCTACAAAGCTGTGATGGGGTGATTAGCTTAAGCTGCCAATTCAGTGATAAAGCGCAAGCTAATGCCAAGCAAAGTTACGGTATTAATGCCGATCATTTGAGTATTTAAAGTCAGCAACCCCGAGTACAATTACCGAGCACTTTTTTGGCGTGAGTCTGGACTTAAACATAAGAGTGAAGCCGTAAACCATCACTAAGCGGTGACAACGCCGGATAAAAAAACTATAAAAAAGGCTTCCGAAGAAGCCTTATATTAAAATATACGATAGTGCGTTAGCTACCCGCAATCTTCATTTTGTCCATCAAGATCCCACCAGTACGGATCGACGAGCGTAAATCTCTGTCTTTCGCAACCGCAACAATATTGCTATACATATCTTTTAGATTGCCAGCAATGGTGATCTCTTCAACTGGATATAAGATAACGCCATTTTCAACATAAAAACCTGCGGCGCCGCGTGAGTAGTCACCCGTTACGGTATTAACCCCTTGCCCCATCACCTCGGTAATAATCAATCCTGTGCCCATCTCTTTGACGAGCTCATCAAATGTTTGCCCCGTTGATGACAACGTCCAATTATAGATCCCACCCGCATGGCCAGTGTTTGTCAGGCCTAATTTTCTGGCTGAGTAACTCGTTAGTAGATAAGTGGCCAATCGACCATTATCAATAATCTTACGATCTTGAGTCGCGACACCTTCGCTGTCATAAGCTGAACTGGCTAGTGCACCGACTAATTGCGGTTGCTCATCAATACTAAACCAATCCGGAAAAACCTGAGTGTCGATGGCATCCAACAAGAAGCTAGATTTACGATAAATGCTACCGCCACTAATCGCACCGACTAAGTGCCCCATCAATCCGGTCGCTATCTCTGGAGAAAATAAAATCGGTAATTCAGTGGTCGCAATCTTTCGGCCGCCTAAACGGCCTGCCGTTTTTTGGGCCGCTGAAGCTCCAACCAACTCTGGCGCTAACAGCTCGCTGTATTTTCTGGCGATGGTGTAGTCATAATCGCGCTGCATGCCACCATCAATCTCACCAATAGCCACACAACTTAAGCTATATCGAGAACTACAATATCCATGTAAAAAACCATGGCTGTTGCCGTATACCTTGACACTTGAATGCGCACTGGCGCTGGCGCCATCAGAGGTTTGCACCCGCTTATCGGTGTCGAGTGCGGCCTCTTCGGCCAAAATCGAGATGCGAGTTAACTCTTCAGGTGAAATGTTCTGCGGATGATATAGATCTAAATCAGGAAACTTTGTCGCCATCAGTGATTTATCGGCTAGACCATTATAAGGATCCGCTGACGTAAAACGGGCAATATCATCGGCCGCTTTTACCGCTTGTTTAATGGCTGCAGGACTGAGATCTGAAGTCGAGGAGCTGCCTTTACAACCCCCTCTAAAGAGTGTGATCCCCAGTGCACCATCTTTATTAAACTCTACCGTCTCAACTTCTTTCATACGAGTTGAAACAGATAGCCCTTGCTGCTTACTAATCGCAACTTCAGCACCAGAAGTGCCTAAGGTTTTTGCATATTCCAGTGCCATTGAAACGGCGTCTTGTAGGGAATCTAATTCGATATCAATGCTAGGTGAGGACACAAATCTACTCTTCAATAATCGGTAATGACTTAAGCATAACAAACCCAAAAAACAATCACATTAAATAATACCAATCTCATTAAATATCTGGTCACTTCAGAGCCGCTCAGACTTTTCAATGCAAGGCTCACTGATGAAGAAATGCTTATTCCCTTTTAAGTCAATGTAACGCAGAAGTGGAACACCTAAGAGGCTCACGTAGTGCGGCTGATGTTCAATGCGATGGCAAAGCCCTTTAAGCTTCGTTGTGGGCTTTGGATATACGACTATGTTCCATACAAAATAAGACATTCCCGCCCTCCTTGGCGGTCAGATTTAGGAGGTACGAGTCCACGGATGGACGAAGGTAGAATAATGCAGGAGCAATTATCGAGAGCGAAGCACGACTAAAGGGATTTAGGGGGTAGAGTCATGCATGGAGCAATTACCGAAGATGCCAGAGCCGAGAATAACGATTAGCTTCAATCATCCGCTAGCCACATGGATGTGGCGAATGTCTGTATTGCAGGAGCAAATACAATCCTTACCTACAGGGCTTTGAACACCCGCTGAGTGATCACCTATTTATTTAAATTAGTATAATTGCGCCAGTTTACTTATTAGTGTGCTTTCGATTCACCTAGATAAAATATGGCAGGTCAACTGGCTTTATAAATGTTATTATTAAATCAGTATTTGTAAGAGATTTTAGATATGAAGATTGTCGGTGACTCAGAACATTTCCACCAGCCCTATGACAAAGATGATGACTACGAAAGCAGAGCTGAAGCTAAGCGTGGTATCGCCATCTACCAAGAAATTGGTAACGAATTGACTTTACTAAGTAAAAGTCAGATTGAAAGACTCAATCTTGATGAAATTATTTATGACAACGTGTTAAAAGCTAAGACGATTAAGAGCAACACTGAAGCTTATCGTCGCCATTTGCAATATATTGGCAAGTTAATGCGCTACGTTGATATTGAAGAGCTACAGCTCGCAATAAAAAACGTATTGAATAAAAACAGCAATGAAAGCGCCAAGAGTAATGTTGCGGATAAGACTCGCGACCAACTGCTCAACGATGGTGACACTGCGATTCAAGCGTTGATCGAGAAACACCCAGATTTAGACAGACAAAAGTTGCGTCAATTTGTCCGTCAAACCAAGAAAGAACTCACTAAAAATGCTGATATTGAGCTATCAAAAACAGCAAAAGAGTTCAGTAAATATATACGTAACGGAATCCCAGAATAATCGTTACCAATCTAGATATTAGCTCTCTGCATAAGTCGTTTATTCAGAGAGCTATTTTTTTGATCAATGATAAATACTCATAGTATCGTTGTGATCAAATTAACTAACCCCTTCAAACAGTACTGTTCATACTTGCACAAGGAATTTGTGAATGCGCCTCACCAAGAAGCTGGCCACCATCCCTTTTACTCTTTTATGTTTATCTCTATTAAGCGGCTGTAATGGCGCCTCTGGTGATAACGAAGACACCGATAATGGAGGCAGTTACAGCCTCGCGTTAAGCTTTAAAACCTTTGAGAATGGAGTATGTACAGCAGCGACCGACGCCCAAAGTTTTGATGCCTCAGAGTCTTTTTGTGCCGTAGCACATCTAAAACAAGATGGCAGTAATAGAAATGGGAAACTCATCGCATTTACGGCCTCTTTTGGTGAATTATCAGCGACAAGTAAACTAACGGACACTAACGGCTTAGCCGAAGTCATTATCAGCAATGCTGCTGGTACTGAAAATGCGGGCACATTAACCGCCAGTTTTACTGAGGGTGAAACCACAGTTAATAGCAGCCGAAACTATCAATTCACTCCGTCAACCAGCCCAAGCACTTATACGCTAACCAGCGCTATAATCAATGGCGATACCGTCGTTACTCAGTTTAAAGCGGAAGATACCGTAAAACTTCAAGCCAAGTTTATTGACCAACAAGGCCTAGGTGTTGCAGGCCAAATAGTTACATTCACTGCGGGTAGCGCAACGCTAGCGCCGAACACTGCGTTAACCGACGTTAGTGGCATCGCACAGGTTAACTACACTCCAACAGATTCAGAGCTTGGTGCTACAACCATGTCAGTTTCTATCAACTACTTGAGCAAAGATTATCAAAGTTCGATGCCATATGAGGTACTCGCGAAAGATACTACTCCAGATGGACCATCTTACACTCTCAATACAGCGATTATTAACGGCAGTACTATCGTCACTCAGTTTAAAGCAGAGGAAACGGTGCAACTGCAAGCGCAATTTTTAGATGAACTAAGCCAAGGTGTAGCAGGTCAGATGGTAACTTTCGCTGCAGGTAGCGCGGCACTAAACCCAAGTTCAGCACTCACCAATGCAAGCGGTATAGCACAGGTAAATTATACTCCAAGTAAAACGGAACTCGGCGCCGCGAGCATGTCAGCTAAAGTTGATTACGCCGATAACACCTATCAAAATTCAGGCTTATATGAAGTTCTAGCCAAAGACGCAGTTGAAGATGATGGCACCTTAAAATTCGGTTCTTTTGATGCTGATAACAATTTTGTCGAAGGAATATTGGCAACCACACTCCTTGCAGATGCCGATGGGGATTATCAAATCAGTGCAGGTGGTAGTTTTGGCGTGACAGCCACTATCGTCACAGAAAGTGCTGATGGCACAGTGGCACGCTTGCAAACGCCATCCAGCATTAGCTTTAGTGCTACTTGTGTTACCAGTAATAATGCAAGTCTCGATTCTCCAGTGACCACATTATCGGGCAGCGCTAGTTCAACTTTTCAAGACACTAGTTGTAGTGGAAATAGTGAACGTGATGATCAAATAGTGGCAACGACCGTTGCCGGAAACCAGACATTAACCGCTAATTTGCCATTTACACTTTCTCGCCAAACATTAGCTAATTTAAGCTTCATATCAGCTGAACCCGCTTCAATTCGCATCAAAGGAGCTGGCGGTACGGGCTCTAGCGAGTCTTCGTTAATCACTTTCAAAGTATCAAGTGCTAATGGTCAACCAGCGGCACAGCAACTGGTCAGCTTCTCTCTGGATACCATCGTGGGCGGAATTAGCTTTGCGAACGGACTAGCAACTGCAGATAGTTTAACCAACTCTTTAGGCATAGCCACTGTAAGAGTTTTAGCCGGTACCGTACCTACACCTGTCCGAGTGGTTGCAACGGCTATCGATAGCGACACACAAGAGACAGTATCGAGTCAGTCTGAGCAGTTAACCATTAATACTGGTTTGCCGCAGCAACTAGGCTTTAGTGTTTCAGCGGATTTATTTAACCCTGAAGCGGGTGATTACAATGGTGAAAAGGTTGCAATCACAGCCTACGCATCTGACAGTTTTGGCAACCCCGCGCCTGATGACACCACGATTAACTTCACAGCTGAAGGCGGCCAAATAGTGCCTAGCTGTTTAACAGTCAACGGCACCTGTAGCGTGGAATGGACATCGGCTAATGCTCGTGTGCCTAACCACCGCATTACAGTCCTCGCCTATGCTTTAGGTCATGAGACCTTTTTCGATACTAATGGTAACAACGTTTTTGATGATGCTGATGGTGGAGCAATTGCAAAAGCTTGTTTAGACAGCAGTGGTGCAGCGGTTGCCTGCGTTGGTAACGGTAGAGATATTGAAACTTACCATCCTAATGGCTTTAGCGATTTAGGCGATGCGTTTAGAGATGACAATGAATCGGGTAGTCACACCTCAGGTGAACCCTATTTTAATACCGCATCAAGCAGCAGTTACCAAACTGCTGACGGGCTATTCAATGGTCCTCAATGCACCAGTGGCAGCTTATGCGGTAAAGACCAAGCTAACAAAACTTATATCCGAAAAGCACTGATATTGACGATGTCTGGTTCGCAAGCACATTTTGAAATACAACAAGATGGCATTACCCTCTATAGCGACGGTGATGATGCATCCGCTATCGTGACTAATGCTATAGCAGCTGGTGCTTCATCGACATTTAGCATTCGCTTCTTCGATAGCGCCAATCAGATAATGCCAGCTAATACGAATTTGACCACTACAGCCTCTCAGGGTGAACTTGAGTCTGACACTTTTGTGGTACCCAATCGTAATGGCATTGGTGGCAACAGCACCAGCTTTGTACTGACTAACGATATTGACCCTACAAGTACCGGTGAACTGAGTAAGACCAGTAATGTATCGATTGAAGTACTGACCCCTAAACCAGTGAAAACCACTATCGGTTTTGGTGTTCAACTTACAGGTACATAATTACTGCAAACTATCGGCACTTAGTTAATGAGTGCCTATACAATTACGTTGAAACAGCAAAAAGCCCGCTGCAATATTATTGCTGCGGGCTTTTTATTTGTCGCTCTATCTGTTCGAGGCTATGCAGCCGACGAGCACTCCATTAATTGACTTAACCTCTAAGGTGTTAATTCAGATTGGTGCACATCAGCTTTTAAGTGAGCGGTTAAGCGGGCTTTAGCGCCAACATATGCCAACGCAAAGTAAAATGCTGTCATCGCCCATAACTGTAGCCATTGCGGCATAATACTCTGCCACGACGCGCCCATTTGATTGAGCTCTAACATCGCCATAATACCTGGCACTGCGGGAAAGATTTGCGACACTGCCACAACAGACTCTGGGATTAACGCTGTCGGCCACACAAAGCCTGACACAAACAGAATCGGCATGGAGATCAGCAGTAACACTTGAGTAGGTAGATCGCGTCGGGTAAACAAGCAACTAAAAGCAATACCAGCAGCGGTAGTGGCCAGTAAGAAAGGCAATAGCAATAATGCAACCGTGCCAAAGCTTGCCTGTAAACTCACGTCATACCAATAGTAACAATACCCAACATAGTAACTAGTCAGCAGTGTATAAATCCCCATAAAGGCTGCCATGCGACCACAGACTAATTTAAGCGGGCTTACCTGCCGCCAATAGCCGGTTTCTTTCCACTGACTAGCACCGAGAATACTGGTCCCAATCAACAATGTTTGATGCAAAATTAATAGGAACAGCCCAGGTACAATATATGGGGTGTAGCCTAAACTTGGATTAAAAGCGGGAATACTATTGAGTTTAACCACATTAAGGCTTTGATCTGCCGCTTGCGCACCACTGCCTTGAGCCAGTAACCCCAACCGCTGCATACTCTTCCCTGCATCAAGCCCCGTTGAAATAAGCCCCTCTGCAACGGCGGAGTATATTAAAAAGTAACTCGCATCGCCGCCATAACTTAATGTCACTCCACGACCCAGTAATAGATCGCGCCTAAAGTCTGCCGGAATAACCAACAGGCCATGAGCTCGTCCAGATTCTATCCATTTTTTAGCCTCATCAATTGACCCCACTTTGGCGATCACTTGAATTTTTGCATTGGCATCTGCATGACGAATAAGCTGACGGCTTAATGATGAATGGTCGTGATCAACCACCACCAGCTGTTGCTCTGTCGGCACTTGATTAAGATACGGTAACGGATAAAGAATAGAGTAAAAAAGCACGCCACCAAATACCGTAATAACAATGGTTTTGTCAGCCAAAATTGCTTTTAATTCTGCGATGATAAGCTGCAAGAAGCTCATACTAATGCTCCTTAGCTGCGAGTGGTGCAGTTACATTATCTGCTGAATCGAAGCCTTTTGCAGCCAATACGCTAATCGGAATGAGTAGCAATAGGAAGCCCCAATAGCCAGTAAACTGGGGCAAGGTCGCTAACCAACCTTGACCGTAACTCACCACCGCAATATGAGTTTCAATATAATGACTCGATGGCATAATGACGCGCCACCATTGGGCAAGTGCAGGCATCTCATGGGTGGGGAATGTCACGCCCATAAAAGCAAATGCAGGGGCAAACATAGCGGTACAAAAACTAATAACCCTAGCGCTGTCTTTTAGGACGAAGAAGATCAGCAGCACCAGTAACCACACCGCGAGCAACATCAGCAGTTGTGCAACTAACAGTAGCGCGATACTGCCAGCAATAGGCAAACCTAAATACAGATAGATAAGCGCGAGAATAAAGCCACCATGCAGCAGCACAATTGGCGTATAGAAAAGCACTTTCGCCGCAATACCTTTCCACATCCCGAGTGAAACCCATTCATAGGTGGTATTCCAGCGTAGCTCTCGATTAAGGCTATTAGCAAACACCATCATGGCCACGAGTTGCAGCAACGCTATCAATACTGGTGGCACCAGAAAACCCACATAGTTGTTATTACGGTTAAATAACGCCGTTGTTTGACTGCTCACCGGACTTAAATTCACCGCGACCTTGGCTTTAGGCACGCCCGCAGCGAGTTGTTTCATCGCCGCGAATGGTTTTAAACCATCGGCCATGCTTGCTTGTAGCTGGCTCGACAATAACTTACCCACCAATAAAAACTGGCTATTATAGCGGATATCAATCGTCGGGCTTTTACCTGTAAGCAGGTCACGTTTAAAGCCGTGGGGCAACACTAGCAGCGCATAAACCTCTGCTTGTTGCATTGCGTCGACAGCGCTGGCGAGATCGGTATAACTGATGGGTTGTGTAACAGGGTTTGCTTGTAACTGCCGAGCAAGCGCTCGGGTCACTTGGCTTTGATCTAAATCGACCACAGCCACTGGAAGTTGTCTTGGTAAGCCCGCACTAAATAGTAGCCATAATCCAATAATACCCAATAGCGGAATATAGCTGATAAGCGCCAGCTGCCAAGGATCGTCTAACAGGGCAGCTGTTTCTCTTTTTAGCATATTTATCAAAGCATCAGCCCCGTGCTACAGAGTGTTATAAAGCAAACAGAATAGACATACCGACTCTCAAGTCAGCAATAGCCTCATTCGGGCGTAGCTCGACTTGGAAAGTTCGCATATCAAAATCATGACCGCTTTCAGTTGCACGCCAAGTGGCAAAATCACCCATGACCGCAATATGGCTAACGGTAAACTCAACGTCACGCTCAAGTGCGGGTATGGTTAATAACACTGTTTGGCCTTGCTTGACGTGCTTTAGCTGATCTTCACGTAACTGAAACACTGCCCAAGCGTCACTCATGTCTATTAAACTCACCACTGGGAAACCGCTAGGCGCTAGCTCACCCGCCTGCAAGAGAACCTCGCTAACCTCAGCTGTTTTTGGCGATCGCATCTGACTATCAGCCAATATGGCATTGACTTCATTAACCGCCCCCTCAGCCATTCTAGTATTACCCGCTGCTGCGGCTTTGGTTTCATAGCGCGCACCTTCATCCGCCATTTGATACATGGCTAATGCAGCTTGTTCGGTATATTTTGCAGCTTGCCACTGCGTAAAGGCTTCATCACGCTTTTGTCGCGCAATGACTCCGTCATTAAATAGTGCTTCAATACGATCAAAGGTGGTATTAGCAAGTTTAGATCCCGCTTGCGCCTTCAACCATTCCTCCCTCGAAGCCGAAATTTGCTGTTTACGAGCGCCATTATCAGCCTCTTGCTGCATCGCTTTAGCTGCATCTCGACCACCCTCGGCTTGCATTAGTTTAGCTTTTAACTCAGGGCTATAAATCGCATATAGCAGATCGCCTTGGCTAACTTTATCTCCACGGCGCACGAGAACTTGCTCTACACGCCCAGGGACTTTAGAGGAGATATTATATTCGCGGGCTTCAATCTGCCCCTGTAATACCTGTGGTTTAGGGCTGTAAGCTAACACGAGTCCGTAAGCTAATATTCCGATTAGTGCAATAAGTGCTATTGCGGCCAAGATACGGTTAGTGCGCATTTTGTTCCCCTTGCTGAAGGCTTCTGCCAATAAATTCATCTAACTGACCGCTAATAGCCATCAGCCTCGCATACGATTGTATATAGCGGTACTGGGCGCCCAGTTGTTGAGTTTCTACCGCGGTGAGTTTAAGTTCGGCGTCCACTTTTTCAATTGAGGTCGACAAGCCCTGCCTGAAAGCGATGTCACGTAAGCGTTTATTTTCTTCAGCTAAGCTAAGTGAGCTATTGAGTGAGACTACCTCCTCTTGCGCCTGAAGTAATTGGCGGTAACTTTGTTCTAACAGTAGATTCAAATCTTGTTGGGTTTGCGCTTTAGTATATCGAGCCTGCAACAGTGCACTTTTAGCCGCTTCGACTTTGCCACTGCGGCCATCACGGCTTAGCAGTGGAATGTTAACCCCAACACCAAGCATCCAATCAGGTTCCATTTTTGAGAACAGACTATCGTCTTCATAAAGGGTGTAATTACCGTAAAGAAAGACCGTTGGGTAGTAACTGCCCTTTTCAACGTTGATAAGCCCCTGCGCTTGTGCCTCTTTGGCTTCAAGTAACTTTAATGCCGGATGCTGGTTCATCGTAAGCTGGGATAGCTGTGGTAATGACGGCGAATTATTTAGCATAAACAGTGATGAGGTCGCGTCGACTTCACGCTCATGTAGCATGCGTGATAAGGCAATCATTGCCATCTCAGATTGACGCTTAGCACTGCCGTAACTCACCTTGGCATTTTCGAGTGCCACTTGCGCATTAAGTCGTTCAACTTTGGCTATTTGCCCCTGCTGTTCAAGTTTTTGGGCGTGTGAAGCATGCAGCGTAAGAGAGTCTACCAACTGCTTTTTAGTTTGCGCTAACGTTTCTGTCACTGCCACTGCATAGTAGCGGTCAACTAAAGTCACAAACAGATCGCGAGTGGTCAGCTTTAACTGTTCCTCTTTTTCTGCAACGTGGGCTTCGTGTATAGCTTGCGCAGCAGTAATTTTACCCCCGGTGTAGATTGGCCACATCGCTTGCAAACTAGAGCGGAAGATATCTTGTTCGGTGAAAGGAGTTACAAATAGCGATCCTGGAATACCTGCCAATGCACCACCTATCGCTGGAGGTAACGCAGCAGGATCCAATGAAGCCAACGGATTGAGATCGCGCAGATCTAACTCAATAGGCTTTTCTAGACGTGTATAGCTACCAGTGAGGTTAATTGAAGGTAAATTCATATCTTCACCAGCATCGCGCTCGGCCTCTGCACGATTGACCTCTTGCGTGCCCGCTTGCAATTTATCACTCACCTTGAGTAATTGATCCCAAGCTTGATTAAACGCAATTGGCTTGGCCTGTATCGACAGCGGAAGAACCAACAAAAGAGCACAGAGCGAACGTTTCATTTACACCTCTAGAGTTATTACTCTAATTATTGAGTGAATAGTACCATTGCTAACCACTGCTCGCTAGGATCTAGCGTAATGAGCTTACCGCTAAATCCTAGTTTACTTTGATATTTTGACCTAAACGACTTTAGGGTAAACCTTTACGCAGTGCCGCCTACTGTCAACTTGTCCAATTTTAATGTTGGTTGACCAACACCTACAGGTACACTTTGCCCATCTTTACCACACACACCAACACCTTTATCGAGTTCAAGGTCATTACCCACCATCGAAATTTGGCTCATTGCCTCTGGTCCATTGCCTATCAAGGTTGCTCCCTTAATCGGCTGGGTAATCTCGCCATTCTCAATTAAATAAGCTTCTGATGCAGAGAACACAAACTTACCGGAGGTAATATCCACTTGGCCACCACCAAAGTTAGGCGCATAAATCCCGTTCTTAACTGATTTGATGATCTCTGTAGGATCTGACTCGCCCGCTTCCATATAGGTATTTGTCATACGCGGCATCGGCAAATGAGCATAAGACTCACGGCGACCATTACCGGTAGAGCGCTCCCCCATAAGTCCAGCATTGAGCTTATCTTGCATATAGCCTTTTAAGATCCCGTCTTCAATCAATACTGTTTTTTGAGTCGGTGTACCTTCATCATCAATGCTTAACGAGCCACGACGATCGACCATGGTGCCATCGTCGACTACTGTGACCAATTTAGAGGCCACTTGTTGACCCATTTTGCCGCTAAATGCACTACTACCCTTACGGTTAAAGTCGCCTTCTAGGCCATGCCCGACCGCTTCATGCAGCAATACGCCAGGCCAGCCCGCGCCTAACACTACCGGCATCTCACCTGCTGGAGCATCGACCGCTTGCATATTGACTGATGCTTGGCGTACAGCTTCACGCGCAAAAGCAAAGCAATATGGTAAGCCATCATCACCATTGGCTAACAGCACATCGTAACTATGACGCCCGCCACCACCAGAACCACCGCGCTCTCGCTTGCCATTTTCTTCTAAAATAACACTGCAATTAAATCGAACTAACGGTCTAATATCGGCCGCTAAAGTGCCATCACTTGCGGCAACTAATATCTCTTCATGCACTCCAGACAGACTCACTACTACCTGAATAATTCGTTTATCGAGACTACGAATATAGACATCGGCTTCTTTAAGTAAGGCTATTTTTTTAATCTCTTCCATGGCGGCAATGGGATCTGAACTTATATAAAGCGCTTTATCATGCTGTTGCTTCCAAGCGTTAACGCGTCCGCTACCGCCAGATACTGCAATACTGCGAGCGGCAGTTGCGGCAGCTTCTAATGCTGCGGGGGTAATTTCATCCGCATAAGCAAAACCTGTTTTTTCACCGGTTATCGCTCTAACACCCACGCCACGTTCAATATGGAAACTGCCGTCTTTAACGATGCCATCTTCCAACACCCAAGACTCGTGGCGGCTACCTTGAAAATACAGATCTGAAAAATCAATTTTATGCTCATGAATACGCTTTAAATAGCTTTGTAGATCATCTATCGCCAGTCCATCTTGCAGTAGGCTGTGTCCAACTTGGGTTAAAAATGACATCAATTCTCTCTCTTCGACCAAATATAGTTCTGTTCTAGAAACCCTTATAGATAAGCATCTCTATACGATTTGTGTTTTAGCTTGTTGCTAAGGAATAATGCCAACATAGCGCTAGGTTAACCTAGATTGCCACGACTCGCTTAGCATTACTGCTTAAGTGTTGGCGACTGAAAGCGGTTATGCGTTATTATTGGCATCTTTGCCCGCACGGCATGTAAGTCTCGCATGTTCAGCTGAGCGCTAACCCAACCGGTACCCGTTGGCTTTTGGGCTAAAATATCTCCCCAAGGGCCGATAATCATACTTTGGCCCCATGTCTCACGACCGCCGTTATTGTGAATGCCCCATTGTGCTGCCGCTAACACGAAGCATTGGGTTTCAATAGCTCGAGCTTGCAGCAGAACTTGCCAATGAGCCTCACCGGTAACCTTAGTAAAGGCCGCTGGCAGTGCAATAATTTCAGCCCCTGCTTCACGCAGCGCCCTGAATAAATCGGCAAAACGAATATCGTAGCAAATAGCCAAACCAAGCTTACCAAAGGGCGTATCAACCACGGTAATATGTTTGCCGGGGCAGAATGCATCACTCTCTCGATATTGCTTGGTGCCATCCGACACTTCTACATCGAATAGATGCAGCTTATCGTAATAGCCCAATACGCTTGCATCAGTGTCAAACACATAACAACGATTATAGATGCGACCGTCTTCTGCCAATATAGGAATACTACCGGCCACTAACACTACGCTATATTTATCTGCTAGCGCAGCTAAGTCTTGTTTAAGTTGACTGTGTATTTCGTCTGTTGCGTAGTCGAGTTGTTGGCTCTCTTGTCCACCAAATAACAAGCAACACTCAGGCAATACTACTAGCTGTTGATTATCATCCAGCCGAGGTAATTGCTTAAGCTGCGACTCGATAAATGCGAGATTCTCGATTACGCTGCGGCTGCTCTGACATTGCAGTAGGCTTACTTGCATCTGACTCTCCCGGTATCAATTTCAAAGCAGGCATTGTTTGGCCACTCTCTTTCAAATTGGATTGCTCAATTGTCTTATCAGACTGACTCGTTTCGCTAGCGCCGTTAGCTTCCATTTTAAGCCCTACTTTCGCTGACGCTATATCTGAAATGGGTTCTAATACCTGCCCCTGTGCTGGGACAATTTTAGACGTTGAGTTTGATGAAGGGATTGATACAGCATCCTCAGGCTGCTTCTCTGAAGCGCTGTCTTGTCCACTCCCCTCAGCAGGTTCAACGGCCTTTTTAGGCAGCACCGATTCTGGGATCTCAATCTCTTTACTCTTACGCTCTAACTCTTCAAGTTTAGGCTCAGACATGGTGCCTGTCAGCCTAAAACGGATCTCGGATATCACTTCAATAACAGGTTCAAGTACTTTCGTCAGTGCAAAAGCGCCCAAGCCTAATGTCCAACCGCCGGTACTGAGCAATATCACCGTCGGCACACTTGATGCTAATTGCGGCACAAAGCGAATATCATAATTCAAACTTTCAGTGGTTAAATCGGTATAACCACGCACTCGCATATTACCTGCGACAGCCTTCATCTCTGTATCTGTGGTCTTAACAACCCCGTTATCAAGCATCAAGGTGCCGCCAAACGAATCAAAATACAGACCTTTACCAAATACATCGGAGAAGTCCAATGACAATTTACGCAGCAGTGAATCAAGGCTAAATAACGAGAATATCCGCGCCCCTTTGTCACTCACCTCTGACAAATGCCCTTTGCCTAAATCAAACCTCACTTCACCATCAAGAGTGTCGAGCGAAAATGCGTATGGCGCTCCGATCCAGGAAATTTCACCGACCACCGATGTTGGTGCGTCTTTAAGACCTGGATCTATGCCCAATTTAGCCGACAGGAAGTCAAACTTAGTTGAATCTAGAGTCAAATTAAACGAGGTCAGGCTCTGGCCATCTTCTATCGACCAAGTGCCTTTTCCTTTAAGCTGCACCTCTGGCGAACTTAAGGATAGGGTTTGGATCTGATAAGTATCATCTTTAGGGCTGGCTTGTAAAACGAGGTGCCCCATCGATTTATCAAACAATCTAAAGTCATCCACATCGACCGCTAATGGCGGTAAGTTAGCCAAAACAGTATCGGACTTGAAATGCGCGGTTTCATCAGTCTTCGCCTTTGGCGACATATACAACTTGCTCGCCACCACTTTAAGCCCCTGCTTAACCCAATCAGGATAAAAGTCGATTCGACCATCGAATTGCTCAGAAGTGGCATCGAATCGCCATGAATATTCAGTAGGCCCCGCATTGAAATGAAGGTCATTCAATGGTTGCCCCATCAAATCTAGATCATTAAAGTTAGCTTCAATTGACACTAAAGGCGGGAAAAAACGATCAGTAGCCATAAGAGACCCACTCTCTACTCCCGTATCGACATCTAACTCTAGCGTCTTTTCTGATTTAGCGGTAAAGCTCTGAATGATGGGTAACCAAGGTGAAAATTCGGTTTTATCGAGATCTATCTGTAGGTGCCCTTTTGTTTTACGTAACTGGTCGCCGGGTTTAAATAAGCGACCGAGTAATAGATCAAAGTGAGCGAGCCCATTACCGGACTCGAGATCAAAACCACCCCAAAACTCTAACTGCTTATCTAGCTTAATCCCCAGAGAGGACTCCTTGTTATCGCCAATAAGCTCTGCCGTAAATTCTGCCGTTTTGGTCGACGCCTTAGTAAATGGGGCTGGCAGAGCCAGTTCAGTCCCAAGAAGATCGCTATCAACCCGTGCTTGAATACGGTAACCAGAGGGGTCGAATATCAGCATCAATCCGCCAGTCCAATCAAGTTCACCGCTATAATAATCACTTAACGGGTTATTGAGTTCATTGGGTAAGTTATCTAGCAGCCAATGCCCCGTCAAGTCGACATTCACCGCATAGTTTTTGTTAATCCGCCCCGTATCAAAGCTAAATGTTAATGGCTGACTGTACATCAGCGCATTAATGTCACTGCCCGTCACTACATCATTAATAAACTGAATTTGACCGCTGACATTATCTAGCTGAATACCCGGTTCACTGATATAAACTGGCGTATTATCAAAATTAACCGTGCCCTGAATGATTTCATCCACTCCATCAAACAGCGGAATGCTCAGATCTATCTGCCCAGTAATATCACCTGATATTTGTACGACATCAAGCGTTGAGCCCACGGAGTCAGCCAAGGGAGAAGCCTGGATCACCGCATTAGCCGCTTCGGCTTTGGTCGCCAAGTCAGCTTTAATGATGAGCATGCTTTCATGGTTCATGAGGGGAATGCCAATATAGGCGCCATCCGCTGAAACATCCATCAACTGACCTTTATTCACCCACAAATCCATAGCCGCATTCTCAAACAGTGCTGATAGGTTTAAATTGGATACTGCAGGCCAAGTGTCTTGAAATTTAAAATTAGCATCTGCTAAGGTGAATCCCGCTTGAAAAACACCCGCACTTTGTGAATAGGGATAATCTTCAAAAGCCCCTTGCCACACGATGACGGCATCATCTGTTTTTCCTGCTTTTAATGCGCCGGTTAAATAGTCCACCAGGCCAGCACTCATTCCCTTAAGCGGGAAGTAACGATGTGCATTTGCCACGTTATTAATATTAAGATTGGCTAACAATGCCATATGAGTCTCGCCAGAAAACTCAAGTCGAGTGGCGGCATCAACTGAAATATCGGCATTGCTAAAATGCAGTTTAGGTAATGATAGCGCTGAAGTCGCGAAATCGAACTGTCCTGTCAATGCATCGCCCTTAAGATCGAGTGGCGCTTCAAAGCCACCATCAAAATCGACCACATATTGCTGTGCAGGTAACGTAAACTGTAATTCTTTATCGGTAACGATGACCTTAGCATCAATAGCCGAAAGCCCAGGGATAGCACCGTGCGTTTGCCAGCTAATTTGCTGCGCGTTAGCGCTAAGTTGCGGCTGGTTTTTGTCGGTATCCCACTGTAACTGGGTATTGGTGATTTCTCCTTGAGGGCTTAACGCCTGCCAAGTCTGTAAGGTGTCGAGCTCAATACCGGGGAGCAGCGGCAGTAGCGGTAATACCGTGGCTAAATCCAAAGTATTTAAATAAGCGTCGATGCTAGCCCCATGTTGCTTGGCACTCAATACAGGGGATGGCCATTGCTCGCCATTGGTTGCAAAAGACAGATCGTGACTGCTTAGAGACCAACCATTGGTATCTGGATGCCAACGCATTGCACCCGCTTGAATTGAAAACTTCTGCGCTTCTCCGTTTAAAAACCACTCTAGCCAGCTAGGTTTAAACGCAACTGTGGCATCATTAATCTCACGATTAGCAAAGCTTATCCACGCCTCTAAATTAACCACGCCTTCGAGCTGCAGCTTTTTATTTGCATCAAATGGATTAGGTTGGCGCGATGCCCACTCGCCGATATCGAGTGACGCTGCCGCAAGATAAAACTGTCCTATTAATGACTCAGGTTTGTGGCCGTCGCCTTTGATATCAACACTTAATGCCAGCAGCTCTATATCTGAAGCTTCTTCATCTAAAAACAACTTACCTTGACCACGGTGACGCTTTTCCGTATTACGCCAATGCATATCTTTAATGAAAATAGGGCGGTATTGGTGTTTTTGGCTTAATAGCTGAATACGGGCATTGGTAATTGAAAATCGCTCTAATTGCTCTAACATCAGCTGATAGAGCCAATCAGTGTTCATCTTTGTACTTGATGAGTTTGAAGTCGAAGTCGATGCCAATCGGTCGAGATCGAGCGCGACGTTTACCCCATCAAAAATAACATCTTCAATTTGCGGTGTTGCGGTCAACAAGGTTTGCCAAAAATCAAATTTCACATGCACTTGTTCAAACAGCAGGGTAACAGGCAGCTTTTCTTGGGAAGGGAGCACAAAGTTCTTAACGGTGAGCGCAGGGCCAAATGCTTGCCATTCGGCTTGTAATTGACCCACCTGCACTTCGACTTGATACTTATTATGAATATAGTCAACTAGCTCTAATCTGACTTGATCAAGCTGGGGTAACAGCCCTCGAAACAAGCTTACGAATAGTGCAAAAAGCACCATCACAATAGCCAGAGACTGCAGGCACACTCTAAGAAAATTAAATTTACGAGTCTTAGATGACACTACATTATCACCACATCAAATTTATTCTGAGCGTACATAGGTTCATTCTGTAAACGAACACGCTTAGCAATATACACTTCTAGCTCGGCCAGAAGGTGGCTTTCGTCACTTTTAAGACTGTGGTAAACCGCTGGCGCGCAATAGACTAAAAATTCATCGGCATCATAGCCTTTGTTCAAACGAATGATCTCTCTAAACATTTCGTATGACACCGTTTCTACGGTCTTTAAACTTCCGGTACCGAGACAAGATGGACATTCGCCACACAAAACATGCTCTAAACTTTCGCGAGTACGCTTACGTGTCATTTCGACTAAGCCAAGACCAGAAAAACCACTGAAATTGGTTTTTACTCTATCAACGGCTAATGCTCCCTGAAGACCCGAAAGCACACGTTTTTGATGTTCGGCTTCTAACATATCAATAAAGTCGATAATGATAATGCCACCTAGGTTGCGTAGCCTTAATTGCCGCGCTATCGCCTGAGTCGCTTCAAGGTTGGTGTTAAAGATGGTTTCTTCAAGGTTACGATGGCCGACAAAAGCACCGGTATTGATATCAACCGTGGTCATGGCCTCGGTTTGATCAATAATCAAATAGCCGCCCGACTTAAGTTCCACCTTGCGCCCTAATGCACGTTGCACTTCATTTTCGACATCATAAAGGTCAAAAATAGGCACTGGACCGTTGTAATGCTCTAGCTTATTGGCAATTTCGGGCATGAACTCTTGCGCAAATTGCTGTAACTCGTCATAGGTTTGCTTGGAATCAACTTGAATTTGGTCAAGCTCTGTACCGACAAAGTCACGTACGATTCTAACCGGCAGCGCTAAATCTTGATAAAGTAAAGATACGCCTTTGCGCTTGCGTCGTAAGCTGACCTTAGCCCATACACGGCGTAAAAAAGCAGCGTCTTGCACCAGTTCATCTTCACCGGCACTCTCAGCGGCGGTGCGAATAATAAACCCGCCATCATCATCGACAAAAGGCTCAGTAATTTTTTTAAGTCTGGCACGGACCTCTTCAGTTTCAATCCGTTGCGATACGCCGACATGGCTCGAACCCGGCATAAAAACAAGGTAACGAGAAGGCAGCGTAATATCAGTAGTTAAGCGTGCGCCTTTGGTGCCGAGCGGATCTTTAACCACCTGCACCATGATATCTTGCCCTTGCCTCACCAGTTCAGCAATGTCACGTACAACAAAGTTGCCCTTCTCTACATCAGCAACACACTCGGTGTGTGGCACAATATCAGAGGCGTGTAAAAAGGCGGCCTTATCTAAGCCAATATCGACAAAGGCTGCCTGCATACCGGGTAACACTCGGCTGACTTTTCCTTTATAGATATTGCCCACTAAACCACGCTTCATGCGTCGCTCTATGTGTACTTCTTGCAATACACCATGTTCTACCAATGCCACTCTAGCTTCGGTTGGTGTCACATTGATTAGCAGTTCAGAACCTATTTTTCGCTTTACTCTGCCTGGCACGATTCGACCTGTATTCACAACTCACCCCACTTAGGGAAATAGCTAATTTAAAAAGGATTTGGCGTTAGTGACCGATGTTACAACCTAGAATTGGATTTTTATTATCGGGTTATAAAATATTCATCTCACACAACAACGCACGGGTTTCTACCAAAGGTAACCCGACTACTGCGGAATAACTTCCCTCAATAGCTTCTACAAAACTGCCGCCTAAACCTTGGATCCCATAAGCTCCGGCTTTATCCATGGGCTCTCCAGTCGCAATATAAGCCAAAATATCAGACTGTGTCATTGCACAAAACTGTACTCCAGTGGTCACCAACTTAGTCAGGGTTTTATCCCCATCGGTGACCGCGACAGCCGTCATCACTTGATGTGCCTTTCCTGCAAGGCGGGTTAATATTGCCTTTGCATCTGCTTCGTCTGTCGGCTTACCTAAAATAGTATCGCCTAATACCACAATCGTATCCGAGCCCAGTACAACGGCCTTGCCTTCTGCAGCGTATAAATTCAGTCCCGCTATCGCCTTCTCTTTCGCTAAGCGCACCACAAAGGTTGCAGCAGACTCACCAGCATGATGGCTCTCATCAATATCAGTCGCCAATATATCGAAGTCAAATGAGCCATCTTCAGCTGAGCTTAAAAAGCTTAATTGAGCTAATAATTCTTTGCGTCTTGGCGACGCGGAAGCGAGTACTAACTTCATTCTACAATACCTATTCAGAGGTGCTAATCAAGGGAGACCGAGCTAACATGGAAATACATCATAAACTTAAGTCACGACGGCAATGGGCTAGCGGACTTTATATAAACGCCTGACACGACGCAGGATCCAAAATATCCAGGGCCACATGATCAAACTTGAAAATGCGGGATAAAACAGCGTGATATCAAAGTTCGCAGTATCCGTCACAAACTGCACCCAAAAGACAATTAAGTTATAGAGCGCGACCTGTGTTGCCACCAGCAATGCTTGTTGCCACATAGGGAAGTTACGTAGACGTTGAAAATGTAATACCACCACATAAACCACCACCGACATGGCAAAAGCTCTAATACCTAAGGTCGCCCCCAGCAATATATCCAGCATCACACCCAGCACCCATGCCGTTAATATGTTGTACCTGTGTGGCAGCGCCATTGCCCAGTAGATAATCACCAGTAGCAACCAATCGGGCCGCCATGCTTCGACTAATTCAGGCAGGGGCATAATTTGAAATAGCATCGCGACCAGCAAACTTAACCAAACAACCCAACGGCCATTGGCGACATGTAAACTCATTGCGCGGCCTCCTTATTGGCTTTTAACGCTTCTTCGACACCTTCTGGTGCAACCAGTTCCGCGTCATCGGCTTCAATATCAGGCCAAATTAATAGCAAGTAACGTATTCTGTCTAAGGCTGCCAACGGCTGTGCAATCACAGTGGCATAGTTTTTACCGTCATCTTTCTCGACAGTCATCACTCGTGCAACGGGGTAACCTTCGGGAAAACGTTTTCCCAATCCAGAAGAGACTAACAAATCGCCGGCGCGTACATCGGTACTTTTAGCCACATGACGCAGCTCTAGCTCATCTATAGAGCCCGTGCCGATAGCCATCATTCTGACATCGTTGCGCGTAATTCTAACGGGGATCCCATGCGAGACATCAGACAGCAGTAATACTCGGCTTGTTAGCTCACTGACCTGCACAACCTGCCCGACCACACCTTGTGCGTCGACAACGGGTTGGCCAACATAAACACTGTTACGTGAGCCGCGGTTAAGCACCACATATTGATGAAAGGGATCGCTGGCAACTTCCATCACTTCGGCAACGACTTTTTTAGCGTCCATATAAACAGGAGAGCCTAACAAGCCACGTAAACGATCGTTTTCTTGGCGCAGATGCTCAAAGCGTTGTAAGCGTTCACTCATTAACAACTGATAGCGTAATAACTCTTTATTTTGCTTAGCCAACATATTACGTGTGGCCAAATTTTCTGCGGATTCGTCAAGTAATACCCCTGGGATATTAGCGACATATTGCAGTGGACTTAAGAGGGAGGACAGCGAGTTGCGCACAGGCTCAAGCCGGTCATTTGCAACAAGCAAAATCACTGACATGATGACGGCTAGGGTCAATCTGAATTGGTTTGATATACCACGAACAAAAATTGGCTTCATAAAAAAATAGGGCGGTAATCACCGCCCTTTTTAACCGTCTTAATTTTCTTCGGAGAATAGGTCGCCGCCGTGCATATCGATCATCTCGAGCGCTTTACCACCGCCACGAGCCACACAGGTCAGTGGATCATCGGCAATCATCACGGGAATGCCCGTTTCTTGCATTAAGAGACGATCCAAATCACGGATAAGGGCACCACCACCCGTCAACACCATACCGCGCTCTGAAATATCAGAGGCCAATTCTGGTGGAGACTGTTCAAGTGCGACCATAACAGCACTGACAATGCCAGATAATGGCTCTTGCAGTGCTTCTAAAATTTCATTGCTGTTGAGTGTAAAGCTGCGGGGAACACCTTCTGCAAGGTTACGACCACGTACTTCGATCTCTAACACTTCATCGCCAGGATAAGCAGTACCAATAGTATGCTTAATACGCTCAGCGGTCGCTTCGCCAATGAGGCTGCCGTAGTTACGACGCACATAATTGATGATAGCATCATCAAATTTGTCGCCACCGATACGAACAGATGAAGAATAAACCACACCGTTAAGCGAGATAATGGCAACTTCAGTTGTACCACCACCGATATCAACAACCATAGACCCTGTCGCTTCCGATACTGGAAGACCAGCACCGATTGCCGCAGCCATTGGCTCTTCAATCAAATAAACTTCGCGTGCACCTGCGCCCATGGCTGATTCGCGGATAGCGCGACGCTCAACTTGGGTAGCACCAACGGGTACGCAAACCAAAACACGAGGGCTTGGGCGGAATACACTGTTGTTATGCACTTGCTTGATAAAATGCTGTAGCATTTTTTCGGTCACATAAAAGTCGGCGATAACGCCATCTTTCATTGGACGAATTGCTTGAATGTTTCCAGGAGTACGTCCGAGCATCTGCTTTGCTTCAGTACCGACGGCCGCAACCGACTTCTGACCTGAGCCAGACCGTTCTCCACGGATGGCAACCACTGAAGGTTCGTTCAAAACGATACCTTCGTCACGGACGTAAATTAGCGTGTTAGCTGTACCCAAATCAATCGAAAGATCATTAGAAAAAATGCCGCGTAGCTTCTTGAACATGTAACCAGCCTGTCTCAGTGGAATCGAAGAAAAAAGAAATCAGGTAACTTTATCATGCTTCTTGAATTCCACAAGGCCACAGACGTTAACAATTGCTAATGAAGTAAAGTTTTTTGCAATATCTGCCTTAAAGAGCGAGTCAATATTTTGCCTTGTTCACGGCTTAATGACGCTTAGTTAACTTCTCGCCAATATATGATGCGATCGTGGCCTCTATAGGTGCCAAAGTAAGCGCTAGCTCTTGGATCAGACAAAGCTCCATCATTATCCCAGTTCCAATACCATGTCAGCCAATCAGGCACCCCGAGTGGCGCTGTCACCTGACCACGGTAACGACTAGGGGTCGCGATCAAAGATCGCCACTGGAGTTCGAATCGTCCTTGCGCAAAGCGGGTGCCAATTCCATTGGTACGAGTCACCTGCTGAGTACCTTTCAGTGCAGGCGTATATTCCACTCCCGTAACTGGAAGCTCAGGCTCGGTAACAGTAGTACACATATCTAAGTTATTGACCGCCCATCTAGCGCTATCCCAATACTCTGCCGTCACAGGCATCCTTAAGATATCAACCTCTGGGCCATAGGTATTTTCTAGCACAACACGTCCATGACGATAATGTTGGGTTGTAATTTGTTTAGCGTTACAGCTGTCTAAGGTCGAACAGTTGTCAGTGGTTCCCGCATTCATATCTGGTGATGCTATCAGTACACCATCACTATCACTCATTAATAAGCCTATCGCCATTGAGGCATAAGGACCATCTAGATTACTGTTAATCAAACGAGTAAATTGAATATCACTATTTACAGCCTGCACCCCTTGATCATCTTTATCCCAGCTCAAGCCTGTTAATCCGCTAAATCGAGATTGATAATTAACGCCTGCATTATTATTCTCGCCAACTAAAAGGGCCGTGCCTGACGCAAAATCATCATAATAATTTTGTGTCGTAGCTCCACTTAGGTTTCTTGCTCTAATTTTCATCATTAGCTGCACAGGTTCGTCCATGTAGTTAAATGCTTTGGATCCAGTACCACATGCCGCTATCATGCTTTGTTCATAGACTTCAAAATCATTGGGGTAGAAGCGTCCTATAAAATCGCTCGTCCCCGACTCAATAGGCCTATCGTCTCCAAAATATAACGAAGGAGGATTGGCCGTGATGGTAAATACACCAACCTCAGAAACGGCACGAGTGAGAGTATTTATGCCATTTGATGAACTGGTATGGTTGTAGTCAGCAATAACAGCAGCATCTACACCATCAGAAGGAGCTTTGAGGTTTAAGCTTAGTTCAATGTTATTATGAGCATAATTTGGCGTAGATAAGTTATTGCATAAATCAGTATCATTATCACTTTCCCAAGCCATGGCCTGCACATCAAATGAAAAGCTCTCTCCTGCCTTTTTATAACGCGGGCAACTTGCATCTCCTGCTGTACAAGTTGTCTCAGGTACTACGCATAGACCTTTCGGGTAACGCACAAAAGTATCCGCTCCATTCATCACTAATCCAGCGTCATCACCAGACCCTGTATAACGGGCATTTAATGTCATCTGTCCGGCATCAGCATAGTTTACATCTATGATTGCTTGCCCTTGAGCATTAAACGTTAAATTTAACGGTACAGCAGTTGTTGAGCTTAAACCTGCATCAATCTCTGTTGTATCTGACTTAACCTTGACCTTTTTAGTTCCAGAATTTGGGTCGGTATAATGACTCCAGAAAGTGACCGACTTAGTTTCGTTTGCGAACCCAGCAATACACTGTTTGGTCACATCATCCTTCTTTACTGCATTAACTAAAATATTCAGCGAAGGCTTATTGGAAAATTCATCTGGAATGCCATTATTTGGTGATGTATTTAGATCTCCAAATACAAAACCGCTATCAGCATAAGTTAATGTACAATTTTGTGTAGAGGGTGTGGAGGTACCTATACGACAAAGAGTTTGGCTAAATGGTTTTGCGCCAGGGTTCGATCCCGTGACTCCCAGAGTTACATTACCCTTCGTGGTTTTGCTTAGCTGGATCTGGGCGATTCCACCACTGAAAGTCACTTGATTACCCGACACACCACTACCACTCCAGCCTCCGCCATCAGCAATAGTCGCAGGGCTAAGTGACGCAGTAACTTGATCAGGTATTAATTGACTGCAACTTGCATCGGCACACGCTTTAATCGTCACGTTCTCAGGGCTACAGGTCAGCGCGCTACCAGAATGAGTAAACTCAAAATGATCGATAACCACGCCAACAGGACTAGACTCTAATGCACAAATTTCAATATTATCAATTTCATGAATATTGTTAGACCCACCGGTAGACCCCGTTAATGAAAGAATGAAATCTTGAGGGATCACAGCTTGATCAGTTTCACTCGCAGCATCAAAAGCCGGAACGATAGAGACAAACCCACTACCGGTTTTTCGTTGAACTTCGACCACAGATTTTCCTGAAACTCTGGAATCAACAGTAATACGATATCTATGTGTCGGGCTGCCATTATTGCCATCTACCTTTGGACTTAAACAGCTTCCATTGATGTTAGACGTGCCATTATTACACGCGCCCTTTAAATATCGATAACCCGAGGTACCTGAGCCGGAGCCACGAACAGCAACACTTTGACGTCTCTGGCCAACATTATGGCTTCCTCCCTCCCCTGAGAAATTACCAAACTCATCGATACCTACACCTAACCAACCACCAGCAAAACCATTTATGCCAGGTTTAAACCCGTAACCTAATGGTCCACCAAACGCTCCAGGCTGTGGGGTCATGCTTGCATCAGACAATACAACTGCAATGCCATCGGCACCGCTACCACCATAAGCGTAATGATCAAACTCGATTGTCACTAAGTTATCTGCCGCCTGAAACAACCTCTGATACGTCGTCGACGTGGATTGATTACTCACTTTTTGTGTCTGTCTTAAACGGCCAGCCACAATAGAAGGGGTAAAATTACCACTGCTGCGCGCAACTACCCAGTCATCGGTTAAATTGCCCTGAGAAAAGTCATCATTAAAACAAGTTAATATCTTCTCTTTTTTCTCTAACGCAACAAAGCTATATTTCTCATAAGTATGGTTTCTATCGGTGTCCTTATAAGTATCCTCGTCAGTCACCATACTCACTCTATTATTGGTCAGTTTACAGCGCCTTAGCCAACCACCATCAGGACCTCTTCTGGAATTTTTACCTGCCACTAAAGTCGGTACATTGCTGAAGCCAGTTAATACACTCTCGCGGCCACATTGAGCTGATAAATTTCCCGATAGTGTTTGATAATCATGACCAAATTGATAGGTAATTTCATCACCATCTAAATTAAAAGTACCTGTACCTGACTCAGTAGCCAGATAGCCGACCCTCTCATTTTGTAGTGTATTAATATTCCCAGGTTGACACCTAGTCCCCGACCGAACCTCAGAGGCTTCCATAGATATCCGAGCTCCTGAATTGTCAAACTCAGATGTCGTCGTCAGCCAGCAATTATTTATAGAAGTTTGTTTTTGATGCAACACAACATCGAGAGCAGAATCAAGAGGTATGTCGGTATAAGGGTTACTATTAACACCAAAGGCCATATTTTGATTAACGACTTGCGCCACTAATTTAGTACCATCAGACAAGGTATGCTCACCGGGGGTGACTGCTATCCAATGCACTTCAGACATCGGTAAGGATTCTTTATAACGATTATCTCTGCTTTCTGGTTCCGTTTTACTCCAGCTGAATCCGGTATTAGTAATATTTGCTGGAAACACTGATGCCGGACCATCATTACTATCTGGATTGTTAGTTGAGATAGTAGGCATCAAGAAAATAATCGGCGTTACGCCATCTTCGAATGGAGCCTCGAATGTAACAGTCCCCGAAGTCGCTTTACCAAATTGGAAGTTCAGTGGTTGTGGTGGGCTAGTATCACAGTTTGGAACCACATCAATTTCTTCACTTTGATCAGTAAACGTAACACTAGAACCACCTACTAAATAAATTTCCTTATTTGCTGCAATTCCTCCCTTCACATCACCAACAACTTTAAGATTATTTTCAGCAACAATATACGCATTAACGTCCACATTACCGACATCGACATTCTTATAACCATAGATAAGTAATTCATTGGGATCATCCGGAACCATTTTATTAATAATATTAAAATCTTCCCCAATAAAAAAACTAACGGTACCATCAGTTGGGTAGATAATATTGACCTGATTATTAATCACTAGTTCGCCAACCCAGTACTGACCAGAAGATAGCACAAGATTACCGCTAGATGCCTTCAAACTTTTTAGCTTATAGACACCGTCAGTCGTCGTAAAATTAACCCAACGATCCGGCCCACCATCAAGTGTTACATCACCATACTCTCCAGCTTCAATATCAATGGCTTTCTTGTCCCATTCTGTAGCTCTATCATCACTACTACTAGATTCGCATTGTCCAAAATCAATTATTTCATCAGGAATTTCAGCAAGCGTATTGTTCGATTTTTTACACTTCATGCTGTTATTCATCACCCCACTAGGAAAACAAGATTTCCCATTATCGGTAACTGACTTAGAGGGCAATTGACCATTTTGCGGGCTGTAAAATAAGTTTGCTGAAGATTCAAATACTATTGTTCCATTTTCATCCGTAGAGTTAATCCCTTCAATAAACGTTGCTCCCCAATCAGCAGCTTTAACATGCGGGGATGCAAAAATAACGCCTAGTATAAGCACACTAACGCCAAATAACGGCGAAAAAACAGTTCGTCTAATCACGTGCTTCTACCTCCACGGTGCGGTTGACGCGGATGCAACTGGCATCGCTATTGGTGCCGGAATCGCATTGTCCGGTACTGCAGGTGGCTGTGCTGGTAATCAAATATTGAGTCATATTAATCGGCAGAGTGGTAGTGGAAATAGCATTACAACTAATGACTACTGAGCAGCCATGAAAACCTACGAGCTTAGTTGTGGTATTAGGAATAGTTTCCGCTTCTATGTTCCAAGTAGTATTTGCGTTACAAGCACCAACGCCCACTTGATCAACAGGAAACAGTTCGGCTAACGCGCGATCGGCGCCGCTGTTAGCCGCCGCAAATGCCCGAGTGCCCCAGACCTCAAGACTGATCTGCTGATCTGCATCGTTCAGTACATTAATTAAGGTCGCTGCAAGCAAAAACATCACAGTGATGATGAAGACACCAATAATAAGTGCACTACCACCCTGTTTAGAGTGACCGATAGTATCTTGGCTGCTAATGATAAAACGGCTGTATTTATGGGACATTTATCACCTGCACTTGATGATGATACTGTAAAGATTGCCCCTGAAAATCAAACAAGGGGTTGAGATGCACCATAGCATTATTCTGTAATGTACCTGGGGTATAAGCCATCGGGTTATTTAAAGCCGTGGTATTAACCACATTTTCCGCCATCAACACGCCAGTATCCATATTTGCTGGGCCTGGCTGCGTGGCTGGGTTATTAAAGTCATAACCAGAGTAACGCTTAAGTACGCTCAATTCATTGGTCACTTTTTCAAAGCAGTAACTTACTGCATCACTAACACCAAAGTAACGTTGTCGAGGCGACATACCATTAAATTGAATATTTCTTTCAAATTCAATTTTACTCGCGTTAGTCGTAGCGCTATTGGTTACCTCTTTTATCTCGAACAACTTTCCAGAGGTACTGGTCACCGATGTATAAACATCAGCGGGCTTTAATGGATAAATAAGCAAAAACTGCTTTTTAGTTAATGGCGCTGTGCTACTCGCTTGCATTACCGTTGCAGTATTTGACGCAGGAAAAGGCGCTATTGGTGCTGTGATGTAGGATGCACTAGATGTAATCGGCATCATCTCAATACATTGCCAATCGTCGTTACTATTGCGAACTCGGATACTGTTAGGGGCTGCATTACGGATATCACGCGTCATTCGCTCTATCGCAAAACGACTTTGACTCATTACCTGCTCTACTGAGGTTGAATCAATAAATATACGGGTGCCAAAAATGAGAAAACTGCTGACTCCCAGCACCAGAATTCCAAGAATGATAATGACAGTTACCAATTCAACTAAGGTGAATCCTTGGCGCTTAGCATTCGAAATCCCTTTATGCCTCAGTGAGAATATTAACGGCCGCTGCATTAATAGTTCCTCCTAATCGCATTGTAAGTGATCACTTCACCGCTCGGAGTAGTGACGTTTACCGTGACCAATTTACTGTTTAAGCTAGCTGCGTCGTTGTATTCGACCTTAACCGTTAATGCATAATTGATATATCGGCTAGCATAGGTATCGCTGCTATTAAGCATATTGCTGTTAATGTTCAGCCCCATATAATCATCAACATCGTTATAGTTGTTACGGCTTTCAGTGACACCTGTAGCTACTT
Organism: Shewanella sp. GutCb; assembly: GCF_002836135.1. Classification (NCBI taxonomy): domain Bacteria; kingdom Pseudomonadati; phylum Pseudomonadota; class Gammaproteobacteria; order Alteromonadales; family Shewanellaceae; genus Shewanella; species Shewanella sp. GutCb. Next base: position 133,181 of record NZ_PJBL01000017.1, read on the forward strand.
CATCCGGTCCAAGTTTATCTTTCGCAGTACAAGCCACTCCAGCCGGTAAACCTAGCAACGGTTTAGCAACTGCGTCGCAAGCAGGGACACCACCGTTGGAGTTAGTATTTTGATCGTAGCGCTTGCCCCAGATCTCATTTAATATCGAATGCGCCAACTCTGCCGAGCGCACTCTATGCAAATTATCCGCAGCTCTTTCGGCTTGTGGAAATAACATGGTACTCATCATCACAAAGGCAATACTGATCACCACCATACCCACAACTAACTCAATGAGCGTGAAGCCCTTATTTATTTGCAAACCATTGCGATTTACTAAACTAGAGTTTTGTCGCAAGCGTTTCTCAAACAATGAGTTAACCCGCATGAATATAGCCCTCCGATTCAATAGCAATCCATTGGGTCTCGTCGGCTTTAACCGTAATGCATTGACCAGAGCAGCGACTGCCGTCAACGATCGGTACACCTTGGCTATTAAATTCAACCTTAAAGCTGGTTTTTACGCCAAGTAACAATGCAGCGCCGCCTTGAAAGGCTTGCGCAACATCAGTCCGCACTGGCGTGCCGCTACAAGCACCAGAGTATCGGGATACTTGATATTGGGTGGGTGTCACCGATAAGCGATAGCAACGATCTTGATTATTCATCGCCATAATCTGCACTTTACGCAGCTCAGCAATAAACTCTTCACGCAGTGTAAAGGCACTGTAACTTGAAGTCGTAAACAGACGTGGAATGACCACCACCGAAAGAATGGCAATAAGAATAATGGTAGTCACGAGCTCAACTAACGTAAAGCCTCTGCGTCGGTACGCTGTATGCATTATCAATCCCGATTGATGCTGTGGTGTCATGAAAAATGTATTGGCGGTTAAAGCCCGAATCTAGATTTGCTTTAGCTTTTCCGGCTTTTCCGGCTTTTCCGGCTTTTCCGGCTTTTCCGGCTTTTCCGGCTTTTCCGGCTTTTCCGGCTTTTCCGGCTTTTCACCATCTTAGCCTGACCTGCTACCTATAGCCCAGATTTTCTAACAGTTTAATAATTATGGCAAATAAATCATCTTTTATAACGGCATTAGTTACAAAAAAGGCCTGCTAAGCAGGCCTTTTAAACTAAACATAGCGTTAGCAGTCTGACGCCGTTGGTAGTGCAAGAAAACTCGGAGCAACAGTAGTGCTTGTTGCCTCAGTATATGTCAGCTTACAAGCTGCTGGTGCATCACGCTGCCAAATCTCAACCTTCTTAGGAGTACCGGTTATTTCTTTAATAATCCAGTCTGCAGTACCTGCTGAAGATGTTGGCTTACCATCAGCGCCAGCATCAAAAGTTACATCTAATGCTTTTTCTAGTTCAGCTTTAGTAGCCTGCATATATCCATACTGCGTCACTGCTGTAACACCAGTATTAATAGTTACTGCTGGTGGAGTAGTTGCATTAAAGGCTTTCTGTTCTTCACCTGCAATAGCAGCTTTTGAATAAACAAGAGAGTTTGAACCTTGAACTGCAGCTTTCATACCTTTCAATGACGAAGCTCGAGCGTCACCTTGCAAATTAATAAATTTAGGCGCTGCGGTCACCGCTAAGATACCCAAGATAATAATAACGACCACTAATTCAATTAGCGTAAAACCATTTTGTTTTTGCATTTTATTTCTCATTAACAGTCAGTAACGACTACAGTGTATTCAGGTAGAACAATAGGAGCTGTATCAGACGCTTGAGTTGACGTTGTATAATCTAAGCGACATTCATCCTCAGCCTTCTTTCCTTTAGGTACAATACTAAAAGCTGTTTCACTGGTATATAAAAGGCCCCAATCATCTGTCACTGTAATCTTGTTTGTAGCTAGTGTCTGAAAATCCATTTCCATTGCTTTTTCAAGGTTAGTAATAACAACAGCGGTACTCGTTGCGCTATCAAGATAACCATAGTCTGTCGTAACAGAAACTCCGGTTGCAACCAATACACTCTGACCTTTAGCTTTCTCTAATCCTTTCAAAGCAGCTTTTGAATAAACCAGAGCATTAGCACTTTGAAGCGCGCCTTTAACACCATTTACAGTTGATGCTCTTGCATCTGTCTGTAAGTTGATAAACTTAGGCGCTGCTGTCACAGCCAAAATACCTAGAATAATAATAACGACCACTAATTCAATTAGGGTAAAACCACTTTGCTTTTGCATATTCATATCAATTCCTCAAAATACGAGTTACAGCTGATGATTGACTCTAATTTTAATCCATCATCAGCTACAAATTATTTAGTTATAAAGCTTTGAACCTGACCGTTACCAGGGTTGTAAGTTACACCTTTGGTCTTAGCCCCTGTTACGCGTGTTGGTGCTGGAGTTGCTATACCACTATTTTGATTTAATGTTAAAGATTCAACTAAATAATAAACACATAAATCAATGCCACCAACCGATTTTCCATCTAAGTTAATAGCAGTTCCAGAACCGTTACCACCCTTGCCACTTTCTACCCTAACAACATACCTTTGGCTTTTAGCATCTTCGTTAAATAAAACATTACGTGGAGCATTTTGCAGCACGTTATCAAAAACCTCTTGACACGTAAGATCAGTCATAGCTGCTGCATCAACATTTGTACTTCCAGTCGGGAAACCAAAACTATCATCTAGAGAAATTGTCGCCCCATCGAGTACTACATTCGGGTTATTACGTCCATCAACTTCCCACTGTGAACGTACAAAGCTCACTGCTGTAGCCAAACCACCAGAAACGCCATCAACACTGGCGTCTTCGGCATCTTCGGTAACGTTAAGGAAACGTGGTATCGCTGTTGCTGCCAGCAAACCCAAAATCACGATAACAATCACTAATTCTATAAGGGAAAAACCCTTTTGATACTGTCTAATCATTTTAATCCCCATTATTTTATAAGCTTATTCTATCAGTTTGTTAAAAATAGAAAACAGGTAATTTCACTGCTTACCTGTCCCCTGTCAAAAAAATGACCCGCCCAGAGGTTGTTTGGTAGCTAATACTGCCCCCGGAAATGCCAATATATCGGCACACACCCGTATTTGAATTGAACTTAGTGACAATTTGTTGCGTGTAACTCTCCCCCAACAACTCCTCAATTAAATCACGACAGCCAGCAACACTTGTCTCGTCGGGTAATGGCCAGCCCCCAACAGCCATAGAAACATAACTTATTGATTCAATCTCACCGTCTAAATGACTGCGCCAGTCCAGCTTAAGCTGCTCAGGCCTACCTTTGATTAACCATTGGGAGCGAATAACCCCCAATATATTAAGCAACCGATTATGCTCGGTTTTAATACTCTGTTGACCCACCTGTTTGATGCTATCAAAATGACTAAAAGCTAAATAAGACAACACTAACAATAGTATAACTAACGCAAATATCTTCCTAAAAAGCGTTAACAGTTCAATATCAGACTTTTGTTGACTAAGCACTTGCGGCACTCTGTTGAGACATCAGTTATTGCCTTTAACGACATTCAACATGTCCCACATTGGTAGATAAATACCCAGCGCGAGCACCAATACGATACAAGCAACAAAACCGATTAATATCGGTTCTAATTTTGCCGTTAGGTTTTTAAGGTCGTAATCCACTTCACCTTCATAGAAGTCTGCGGCATCGTTAAGTAGCTGATCGATTTGGCCTGTCTCTTCACCAACAGCGACCATCTGTAGCACTAACGGGGTGAATAATTGACTATTATTGTGCACTCTAAGCATAGAGTCACCAGATTCGATACCACGGCGCATGCCGACAATGCTGTCGTGCATATAGGCATTATCAACAGCATCGGCCACTAGGCTTAAAGCTTGTGTCATTGGTACACCCGCACTCAGCATCATCGAAAAACTGCGGCAATAGCGAGACAGTGTTGAACGCTCAATAATACTGCCCACCGCGGGAATGTTGAGTTTCCAACGATCCCATTGTCGTTCGCCTTTTTCGCTATTATGCCAGTAGCGAATACCGATAAAGGATGCAATTAAGAACACGATCATCGCTGGCCAATAATTGACAAACAGGCTCGATGTATTGATCAGCAGCTTAGTTGCCCAAGGCAGATCTGCACCAAAACGAGAGAACATTTCAGCAAACTTTGGAATAACCATAATATTGAGAATGACCATCGCTATCGAGATAGCAATAAGTACAAATATAGGGTAGCGCATGGCTGCTTTAATTCGTCGCCGCGTCTCTTGTTCACGCTCTATGTATCCTGATAGCTGAATAAACGCATCTTCTAACTTACCGGTATTTTCACCCACGTGGATCATCGATACAAAGAGTGCATCAAATACATCAGGGTGTTGGTTCATCGCCGATGAAAGGGGTCTGCCTGAAGTGAGCTGCTCTGAGATATTATTCAGTGCATCTTTCATCCGTTGTGAATGCGTGGTCTCGGAAAGGCCCGCTATCGCTCTTAACATTGGAATGCCTGAACGGGTTAACGAATACATCTGACGGGTAAAAATTTGCAGTTCATCCAGCGCCACTTTGCCTTTGAAAAGCGATTTAAGAGTAAACTCTTTCACCTCTTTTGCAGGCGATAGCTCAAGCGGAATAACACCACGAGACATCAGCTGGTCGGCCGCGGCACTTTCTGAGCTAGCGTCTAGTTGCCCAGTCACTTGCTCTCCTAGCGCACTGCGTCCGCGATACTGATATGTCGGCATTATGAACCCTCACTCACATTGAGCGTATCATCACTGACATCTTCAACCAGCTTGGCGACCTCTTCAATAGTCGTCATGCCTTGTGCTAAATACTCTAAAGCTGACTCGGCTAACGGGGTAAAGTTAGGACTGTTATAGGCCGCATTCGTAAACTCCTGCGGATTACCTGAACGCATAGCTTCGACCATTGGCTCGTCTAACTCTAGGATTTCAAACACACCGATACGGCCGCGATAACCGCTACCGTTACAGCTTTGACAGCCGGTTCCAACTCTAAAGGTCGCCTTTGAGATGTCAATTTTACTGACGGTTGTTAGCCATACTTTATCTTGTGCGGTTAACGTATAAGGAATAGCACAGTTTTGACACACTCGACGTACCAGACGCTGCGCAATAATCACTCTTAAGGCACTTGCGACTAAGTAAGCCGCCGCGCCCATGTCTAACAGTCTTAACGCACTGGTGACAGCATCGTTAGTGTGTAACGTTGACAGTACAAAGTGACCAGTAAGAGCACCACGTAGACCAATCTCTACGGTCTCCTGATCTCGCATCTCACCGACCATGATGATATCGGGATCTTGGCGCAAGGTTGTTCTTAATACATTAGAAAAGTCGAGGCCAATCTTGTGATTCACTTGCACCTGGTTAATACGCGGTAGTTGGTACTCGACAGGATCTTCTACGGTGATAATTTTTCTGTCAGCGGTATTAAGCTCACTGAGTACGCCATACAAGGTAGTGGTTTTACCGCTACCCGTTGGCCCTGTGACCAAAAGCATGCCATGAGGACGCTTAATCTGCCGGCGAATACGCGCCAGCATTTCAGGTGGCATACCCGTTTCATTTAATGTCAGCAAACCTGCCGATTGATCGAGAAGACGCATTACTACGGACTCACCATGGTAAATAGGCATAGTAGACATACGCACGTCTATCTTATGGCCCTTGATCTCCATGTGAAAACGACCATCTTGTGGCAGACGCTTTTCAGAAATATCGAGTCCAGCCATCAGTTTCAATCGCAGCACTAGGGCTGCCGCTATATTGACTTCAGGCAGTATATTTTCATGCAGTTGTCCATCAATACGTTGACGGATCCTTAATGCATTCTCACCCGGTTCAATATGGATATCTGATGCGCGCATCTGCACTGCATCTTCAAATATTGACTGTAATAACTTAACAACGGTGGTTTCATTATCACTGTCGCCGTCCGTTAGGCTGGCGAGATCGAACAGATCGTCAGCGGAATACTCTTCTTCGAGCTTACCCGCTATTTGCGCGATTTCGTCCGTACGACGATAAAGGTTATCGAAAGCATCAAGCAGTTGCCTTTCGGTCACCACCGCAATGGAAATACGCTTGGGGACAAGTAAGCCCTCAAGTGTATCCATGGCTTGTAGATCGGCAGGGTCGCTCATCGCCACCAACACCGAATCCCCATTATCTTCCACCACTAAGGCGCGATAACGACGCGCTTGCACTTCTGGTAGTAGTCCAACAACTGCAGCAGCAATTGAACGTTTACTGATATCTAAAAAAGGAATATTGAGCTGATGAGATAAAAACTGTAGCAGCTGCTCTTCAGTGATCGATGAAAGATCAATTAATGTACGCCCGAGTTTTTTCCCGCTGGTACGCTGTTCACTAAGCGCTTGGCCGAGTTGTTCGTCGGTAATAATGTGCTCTTGAACGAGAAGATCACCTAAACGCATTTTTAACTTAGGCTTCACTGGAATGCTCCTAACTGCACCAATCGATTATCAACATAGGCTTGCGCTTGAGAAGAGAGATTCCCTTGGGCCAAAGCTTGGTTGTAGGCATTTTTAGCCTCTGTATAGTTTTTTTGAGCATCAAGTGCGTAACCCAATCCCATCCACCATCGCCCTTGGCTAGGCTCATTTTTGGCAAGTTGCCTAAAGCTCTGCTCTGCAACGGGGAAGTTTTGTTCTTTCTGGGCTAAATCACTTTGCTGATGCCATTTTTTTACCGCTAATGCGCTAGTATCAGGGATCAGATTCAAACTGTTCAAGGCTTGCTTATTTTGCCCCGCGGCCTGCAGTACACGGGCTAACAGCAGTGAATATTCATATTCGTCTGGAAATAATAGTTGCCCTTGCTTTAATAGCTGAGCCGATTCCGACAACTTGTTTTGCCCATAATAAAGTGCCGCGGCTTGCCTCCTCGCTTGATGTAAAGCGGGGTTATAAGACAAAGCAGCTTTGTAGTAAGTGAGCGCATCGCTATGTAGCCCCTGCTGCTGGGCGTCATTCGCTAATATCATCTGCTTTTGTGCCAACTGCTCGGAGGTCAACTTGACCTCCTTTATCGCCATATTACTGCTGGTATAAGAAGTTCGAGTCGCTCGCTTAGTGGGCTCAATACTCATAGAACTTGCTTGCTGTCTCAGCGGTTGACTGGTTGGACTCGCACTGGCAGCTGTCATTTGAGCTTCAGGATTACTTATGGCTGTATTTTCATCAGTAACCTCTGCTATCGCTTTCGCCGTGTTAACCGCTGGCTGCACTAATTCAGGCTTTGCAGTTGGTTGAATGCTGCTAACATTGACGGTGCGAGTAGCAGGACCAGGTGTTAAAGTCTCTTTATCGGTTAAAGGTTCTTGAGTATCAACTGCCAGGCTTTGCGTTGTTGCTGACACCATGTTGTCGCTATCGGATAGCGCGCCAGCAATATGATCGGACGTTAATTCGCTTTGCTCAGCAGCCACCACATTACCAATTGCGCTAGGGTTACTCGGCTCAATAACAAAAAAGACAATGAAACCGCCGATAAGTAACGACAGTAAGCTGGTAACAACTAAGGGGAGCTTAGATTGACGTTGAGGTAACAGCGCATTTTGTGGTTTTGCCATGATCTCAATACCGTGAGGCTGTTGTCGTTTGTCTAAATCTTTGAGCATTTTATTGATTACGCTCATACAACACCTCCCTTAAACCAATATAAAACCGCAAATACCATGCTGATTAATACCCCCGCAGCCAATGTCCTGCGTAACCATAAATGTCGGCTAAGGGACGCATCTTCTGTGTCTGCGATAGCAGCCTCAACATGTTGCTTCGAAATTTTGCTCGCCCCTTCGCCAAAACAAACTAACAGTGCCTTATGAGACAAAATATTAATCAAACGCGGGATCCCCCGCGCCGCTTTGGCTAGACGCTTAGCATCCACGTCGGTAAATAACTCGTCACCTATACTGCCAGCCACTTTTAAGCGATGCTGAATATATGCGGCAGACTCATCTAATGTGAGGGCTCGAAGGCAATAACTGAAGGTGATTCTTTGCCTCAACTGCCTAAATTTACTCATGGCAAGACGCTCATCGAGCTCTGGTTGGGCAAACAACACCACTTGCAATAATTTGCGGCTCTCTGTTTCTAGGTTAGTGAATAACCGTAACGCCTCTAAACTATCGTCAGGTAAAGCTTGTGCTTCATCCAAGACTAAAATAATCGAATGACCATGTGCGCTTAACGCCATTAACTGTTGCTGAATTAACCCCGTCAGCTGTTGTTGATCAATCTGGCTAGAGTGTTTAAGGCCCAGTTCCATCGCCACCGCCCACCGAAGTTCGGCAGGCGTAAGATACGGATTAGGTAAATAAGCACAATGAAAACGCTCTGGCAGCTCATTCATTAGTTTTCTACAAATCAAGGTTTTTCCAGTACCGACTTCGCCGGTAACCTTGATAAAACCTTCACCTGTTTGTAACGCAGTTTGTAGCACTTGCATGGCTTCTACGTGCGGTGCTAAGCCAAAAAAGAACTCCGTATTCGGTGTCAGTGAAAATGGCGTTTCAGTTAACCGAAAATGCTGCAGATACAAACCTACTCCCCCTCTGGATACCAACGGTCGAGTAGCGCTTGAGAGCGTTTAAGTTCACTCTCCCAAGTGTCAGCACCCACAACGATAGGCTTCAGTAAGATAACCAATTCTGTTTTTACGGTAGAGTTAGCACGGTTAGTAAATGCCTCACCGATAAAGGGAATATCTCCCAGTAATGGCACCTTAGAAACGATCTCTATGTTTTCACTTTTCATCAAGCCACCAATAACAACCACGTCGCCACTTGCTGCTCGGATAACAGTGTCTGACTCGCGGATTTCACTTTGCGCCAAAGGCAGTTCCAAAGTGCTATCGGAGATCTTAATCGTTTTAGTCTGCTCTTTAATCTTAATCACCGATGGGTGGATATGTAATAACACATTGCCTTCGGCATCAATTTGCGGAGTAACATCAAGTGCAATACCGGAGAAAAATGGCGTCAGTTCAACTTCGGGACTGGTCACTGGCGTGGTGCCAGCAATCGTCGTTGAAGAAACATCGGTGACAAAATATTCGTCGGTACCCACTTTAATCACGGCTTTTTGGTTATTCGACGCCGTCACGCGCGGGCTCGATAGCACGTCAACATCACCCTGCGTATCAAGTAAGCTAATCATGGTGCTAAAGTCAGACCCTTTAAGCTTAATAGAGGTCACCCCGCCTAACGCACTGGTGATCTTGTCACTTAAGCCTGTTGACGGGCTAGTGCCAAAGGAGATATCGGTGCTACCAGCATGCCCTAATACGCTTTCCCAATGGATCCCTTGCTGATAGCCATCAGATAATGTCACCTCAAGTATTTTCGCTTCGATGATGACTTGACGTTGCAAGTGGCTTTCTGCCGTTTTAATAAAATTACGCACCTGTCTAATTTCATTAGGGTAGGCACGGACAGTGACGAGTCCAGCTTGTGGTGTAACCACCACTTGGCGCCCACCACCACTTTCACCCACAATGGAGACTAATGTTTCTTTTAACTCGCCCCAAAAATCAGACTTGGTTTTTGAACGGATAAAAGTGCCGTTGGTTTGCTCGCTGCTACTGTTGCTACTGTTTGAATTAGAATCACTATTGGAGCTGTTATTCGAATTACTATTACCGCTATCGCTACTATTACCGCCACTGGAGCTGTTGTTATCATCTGATATACGCCCAGAATTAACCGAGGTTAACGATAAGCCTTCGCGCTGCATGTAGAGGTAATTGAGTGAAAAGGTTTCGGTACGCATACCGGCAGGATAAATACGTAAAATGCGCCCTTCTCGACTCACTTCATAGCCATAAATATCTTCAACAACCTGCAGCGTTTCCTGAAGGGTAACCCCTTTTAATGAAAGCGAAATGTGTCCAGAGACATCTGGATGTACTGCAACACTTAATGACGTCCCCTGCACTAAACTAGGGAAAAATACTTTAGCGTCAACTTCATGAGCAGAAACATCAAAACGACGCTCAGCTCTTTTGGCTGGGGTAAAACCAGCAAGTAAACTGTCTGACGCTAGTTCTCTTTGCACTTCCTCTGGCAATATTGCAGGAGGCGGCGCTAAAGTGGCCGTTTCAGCGATCGCGATAGAATCCGCTAACGCTTGCTTAGACGCTACTGGGTTTGGCCTATCAACCGTTTGGCAGGCCACCAGTAACAATGTCAGCAAAGGGGTTATATATAGTGTTGAGCGCATCTGTTTAGTGTCCCTTAATCTCTAATATTGCTTTAAACATTGTCAGTTTACGGCCATCGGCTAATGACACTGTATCCTTGTCAATATGCACGATTTTTACACCTTGTACTCGCTGGCCCTGCTTAAATATTTGATTGTTAATCACTGCAAAAGAACCGCTTTGTTTAATTAAAATACTATTCAGCACCAATGCTTTATTTACTGATACGGTGGCGGTATTGGTCATGCTTGCACCAGCACCCGGTAACGTTGGATCCCGCAAGCTGGCCGCGCTTAAGTTTGCGCAAAAACTGCCAGCAACGATGAGCAGTGCTAAGCGACTAATTTGTTTTAGCAACACTAATAAAGTCCTTATTTATGCTTAGGGTATAAAGCTCTAACGTGATTGCAGCTTTAGGATAGGCATCCACTTTATAATCCATGCTACGCCAGTAAAGTTTATTTGGCATGCTCTCCACGGCTTCAACAAAGCGTAATACCGAAAAATAATCGCCAGTAAACTCCAGCCGGATCCCATGGCTATACAAGTTCATTTTCTTCTCTTCGCCGACTTCCAATAATGGCGTAGGGGCGATTGAGGTAAAGGCGTTCAATTTAATGCCTTTTATATTTGAAAGTAGCCCTGCAAGTAAGGTTGGCATATGATCTGCTGGCACCATATCAACCATTTGGAAAGACAGTTCTTCATCTATCTGCTTAGTCTGCTGAATAATGTTGGCTAAGCGCTGGCGATATTCGGTGTCTGGATCGGTCGCCAAGCTTTGCTCATAGAGCGCAATCTGCTGCTCTGAAATATCATTATCATTCTTTAAAGAGGTAACCTGCTGACTTAACTGAGTATGTTGGGTTAACAATGACTCCAACGGCAGATAAAGAATCAACCCTGCAACGATAAGCACAGCTGCTGCAACTAACACTCTTTCTCGTTGGCTTAGCACATCGAATTTGGTGGCTAGATCATACCAGCGCTGCTTCATTTTCTACCCTCCGCGGCCTTGGATTCAGTATCGGCATCACTGGTTAATTTGAATGCGAGCGGTTTATCTTCACCTAAGCTCATTGTCATCGATGCAAATGCGTGGCCTTTCAATGTAGTCGTGGTTTTGAGTCTATCAATCCAATTAGGCACGCTTTGTGGGCTAGAGGTGTAGCCTTCGAAGATATAGCGATTCTCGTTAACCTGAATCCGATTCAGCCAAATACTACGATCTGCCACACTGGCTAAATCAGTCATTAACGGCGAGTAACCAAAGCTTGTAAGCGCTTCTTGTTGACTCAACTTACCGATTAACATCTGCTTGAGCTCTAACTGTTGCGCTTTTAATTCGACCTCAGCCACCAAAGACGCACTTGGCTGCCTCTTGGCGAGCTCATCTTCGAGTTCCGATTTGCGTTCATCTAAAGTGGCCTTAGCTTGTTGTAACTCATCTTTATCAGACGCCAGACTCGACACGAATCCATATGCGAGAGCACTGCTTAATAATAAAATTAACACTAAGCCCACCAACACTTGGTTCAATCTTAAAAAAGATAAACGTACTTCAGCAGGGAACAAAGATTCTGAGTAGAGGTTAACCCTTAATTTCATATTGAATCACCTTGTGAAAACTCAGCTAATGCCATTTGCGAAAAAACCGCCTCTACCGACTCAGCTTGATACGGTGTCACACTTTGATTGAAGTTTTCACTCACTAACGCAGCCAACTTGTCACGGGCGCCCAGCATCAATAAGTCAATCGATACCACGGGGGCTTCACGTAACTGGCTTTCAAAAAAGTCCATTGAACGTTGGATCTCTAAACTCAAGTTGTCAGCAAGACCAAAAGCGAGATCTTCAGCGGCAACACTATCAAGCTGTAAAAAGCCTCTCACTCGACGCTGCATGAATAATTCGCCATCCTTTACGACGGCAAGTAAAAGCTCACCGCCAGCGCGATGGCTGAGTAATAGTCTTGCTTGGCTATCACTAAACAAATGGGTAATTGCCATCTCTTCAATGGTGACGCCACACGTTTCCATACCCGCAGCTCTCGCTGCGAGCAGTATACTGGTGAGCTGTTTTTTCTCTGCGACGACGACGCTGACTTTATTGGTCGTCTGCTTAGAGGATTCGAAGTAATCTAAATGGATGTCGGTTACCGCTTGGCTAACAAGATCTTTAACCGACCATAGCAGCGCAGCAGTCATCTCGTCTGCCTCTACATTGGGTTTATCGACCTGTATGACTTGATAAAACTCAGCAGATAAAACGATTTGAATTTTTGCAATGCCGAGCGTCTTGACGATCTGCTCAAAGGCATCTACCCAATCCAGTTTTTTAAAGTTGAAAGTAGAAAAATTGGCGACAGACTCTTCAGTTGCTGCTTGATATACAAATATTTTATCGGCACACACATATAGCCCCAACTGTGATGTTGGAGCGAGTTTCCGCCAAAATTGGAGTTTACTTAGCAAGCTAGCTTCCATTCATCCATGCCTTAATTACTGTTAGTTCTTACTCGTAAATGTTCATATGATCGAGTTTTCTGATAACCACTTGTGAATTAGATGATGATAATACTGATCTAATTTAGGTTAAAAGGAAAGAGAGTCTTCTTATGTCACTCATTGTAACGACTAATATTTGAATATTATAGAAAAACATCTATAAAGCCATTACATCTTATCGCTTGCCGACGATGGGAACGAGTTATACTTCTTCTATTGGCTCACTAAAAAAGCTACCTTGACCCGCACTCACGCCTAAAATTTGTAACGTCTGCCACTCTTCAAAAACTTCAACACCTTCAGCGCAAACTTGCACATCGGTACGATACAGACCAGCAATTAAACTGCGGATAAAAAGTTGGTTCTCCGCTCGCAGGTGGATTTGACTGACGATAGAACGGTGCAGTTTAATTAACGAGATAGGATAACGTTGTAAATACTCGGTACTCACAACTTGTTGCCCCACTCTGTCGACACAGATCCCCGCCCCCATTTTACTGATCATATCAAGCGGCTCAGTCAGTACATCTTGATGATGCACTAGAATATCTTCATTTATCTCAAAAATGATCCGCGGGACTAAGTGCCGATATTCCAACAATGTGGTTTTTAACCAGCGCACGAATGCTCGGCTGGTTAATGTATCTAAACTCAGGTTAATACTGAACTTAAGGCTAGTATCATTTTGTTTTGGCAACACATCAAACAGCACCATCTCGATAACCTGCCTTTCTATTTGAGGGATGAGGCCGCACTTAATTGCCATGGGGAGGAAAAGGGTAGCTCGGACCAAATTGCCTTGAGTATCTCGCAGTCGACAGGACACTTCTTGATGATGCGCAGTTAAATCACTATCAACAACGGGCTGCGAGAATAAAAAGACTCGCTTGCTAACGAGCACGTTCTCCAAAAAGCTACGCCAACGCACAGAGCCTTTAGACAAATCACCATCAACAGCGCCCTTGTCATACATAAACCAGCTACTACCGCCTTGAAACTGAGCCGAGCGCAAAGCGAGCTCCGCCTCTTCCACTAAAGCATCTTTGTCATCACCGACTTTAAAATAGGCCCCACCTAGATGCAGAAAATCATCAGGTGTATCGAGCAAGCTATCAATCTGGCTCAAACTCACCCGTAACAACTTCGCCGCAACTTGATCCGCTTCTTTTTGTGAAATTTGTGGCACCACCACCGCGAACTGATTATAGGAGCGGCGCGAGAAAATGATGTTAGCTTTGCTCGCTAAAATTTGATTAATAGTGGCGATGATTTGTGACAGTATTTCATTGACCTCTTGCTCACCAATTTCTCGGTTTAATAGATCTAGGTCTTCCATCTCAAACAGATACAACACACCGGGTGTCATCATGCCTGCACTATTACTCAGTGCATCCAAACGGTTTTTTAGGAACAAACGGTTGCCAACACCCGTTTCGGCATCAAGAAAAGTGTTGGAACGTATAAATTGATCAAACCTCGCCCGCTCTTTATGGGCATCATGCAGTTCAAGCAGTAGCTGCGTCATGGCGCGGTTAATCATCCGAGGCCTTCCATGCCCCTTTTCTGCCAATGCTTTATCGCGCTTACCCGTTAAGATGAGGTTTGCCCGTTGCGTGAGATCTTCGATGCCATTAAGTTGGTCCGAAAACCATCGAAAGCCAAATCGAACAAACAGCATGACAGCGAGACAACCCACCAACAGAATCATCCATTCATAAGCACTGACTTCATGCTTATTAAACGGCTGTGGTAATGCCAGTTCCATCATTAGGCCATTTTCAAGCTGACTGCTGTATTGCACACCACCAGGTTGAGGCTTTAGCGCCTTATATTCAAATAGAGTGACATTACCTTTAGTCAGCACAAATGATTGCGCTTGGTAGGCATGTAGCAATGGTGGCAACCAATTATTAAGCTGCCACTTCTCTTCTGGTGCCACAGTGACGGCAAACTGCTGTTGTAACATGCCCTCTAGTTCTGACACTTTTTGCTGTTGAAACGCATAGGTCAGCTGCACGAAACTGAACATAGCGGTTAAAAAACAGATAAAGGCGACACCAACTAACGACATCAGCCAAAAGCTAGTGAGTTTCTTAGTAAGAATCCGAGTGAGTATCATATACCCATCCTACTTGAAGATGCTCGTTTCAGAGGCATTGTGCCAGTTCAATTCTAGGCGCGTTAACATAGAAATGGTTATTCCCTTTTAAGTTAGTGCAACAACGAAGTGAGCTTGCACAACGCCTTCTGCGATGGGTTTTAATGGGCTTTACTCCGTGTTATTGATTTTACTAAGGGAACGACCATTAGTGGCAATCAATGCCTTGATTAAAGTCCATTAAACTCCCACTGAATCCTGCATATTCAGGCAAGATGGGTATATGTCCGCTTCCTGCAGGATCTTATTTTGATGTAGAAGAATTATCCCGCAAACAGCGGCTTATTTGAGGATTATTAAACAGCAGGTGATAAAAGGCAAAATAAAAACGACAGAAAACAAAAAAGGGGCCTAAGCCCCTTTTCTTATTCACTCGCAAATCAGTGATTACGACTCCATATAACCGATAGGTAACGTCGTAATATGAGCCACACCCGACTCGATGGCAGCAAGGGCTACCGCTTTAGCAACATTCGGTAATAAGCGCGGATCCATTGGTTTAGGAATAACGTACTCGGCACCAAATTCCAGAGAGCTAACATCTGGATATGCAGCAAGCACTGATGCTGGCACGGCTTCTTTAGCTAAGCTTGCAATAGCATGCACGGCAGCAATTTTCATTTCGTCATTAATCTTCGATGCGCGCACATCTAATGCACCACGGAAAATGAATGGAAAACACAATACGTTGTTAACCTGGTTTGGATAGTCACTGCGACCCGTTCCCATAATTAAGTCTTTACGGGTTTCATGGGCGATTTCGGGTCTAATTTCAGGATCTGGGTTTGAACAAGCAAAAATCACCGGGTTTTCAGCCATCAAGGCTACATCTTCAGCGCCAAGCACATCTGGGCCAGATAAACCTAAGAAAGCATCTGCACCCTTGATAACATCTTGTAGCGTGCGCTTATCCGTATTATTTGCAAATAAGGCTTTATATTCGTTAATGTCTTCGCGACGAGTGTGGATTACACCTTTTCTATCTAACATGTAGATATTTTCGCGTTGAGCACCACAATTAACCATCATTGTCATACAAGCGATGGCAGCAGCGCCAGCTCCCATACAAACAAATACAGCTTTTTCCATCGACTTACCTTGGATCTCTAACGCATTGATCATGCCTGCGGTAGTCACAATCGCAGTACCGTGTTGGTCGTCATGAAAAACAGGCACATTACAACGCTCAATCAAGGCTTTTTCTATCTCAAAACACTCTGGCGCTTTAATATCTTCAAGGTTAATACCACCGAATGTATCGGCAATCGCTTCAACTATATTAATAAACTCTTCTGAAGTTCTGTGTTTTACTTCGATATCAGTCGCATCAATATTGGCAAAATGCTTAAACAATAACGCTTTGCCTTCCATCACAGGCTTAGATGCCAACGGGCCTAAATTACCTAAACCTAGAATGGCGGTGCCATTAGAAATAACTGCAACTGTGTTGCCTTTACCGGTATAGCGATATGCATTTTCAGGGTTTGCCGCTATTTCACGCACTGGTTCAGCCACACCTGGGCTATACGCCAGTGCAAGGTCCATGCTCGTTTCTGCGGGTTTTGTTAGGCAAACTGCTGTTTTACCTGGTACGGGTAATTCATGATAATCGAGGGCTTGTTGACGAAGATCTGCCATTTTTCTAATCCTGAGTGCGACTAATGTTATCCAAAGCGAAAGGTCGACAGCTAAACGGTTATTGAAGCTGTTTAGGTTGAGGTCGGTATCGTGTATTACCTAAACAATAAACGTAAGCTGATAGCCGCTAAGATACTCGAATATAGGAGCATTTCAAATAAGATCTTTTAAAATTTTAACTTTATCGCTATATATTATTCCAAACTGTCTTTTTCGACGGTTATCTGTGATGGATGAGTGCCATTTATGCGCCATTTACTGTAAGAAAAGTACACCTTACCGCGCACTATTACCTGGCTTTGCAGCAGATTAAGATTCAATATGTTATTAAACTTACTGATATCTTGCTTAGATATCATCAAAACCAACTTATCATCGATTAACAGCGCTAAATCCTGACCTTTTCTTTCATAGCCCGTCACCACCCCTCTGACCTCTCGCCATTGGTTGCTATCGCTTCTTGAAAGGTGTGCAGGTGACTTAGCTTGGTAGTCAAGATGCTGCCATAAACCTCGTTGATTTGTCCGCGCATCATCTTCAATGTCCGCTAAACATTGCCAAAAAAAGTCATTTTGAAACACCTTGGCTTTAGCAAAGCCGTTACTGAGTAGCAACTCCTGCAGATGTTCACCTGCTGCGGTATACACATAAGCAAGTGTACGGCCGTATGGATCCAGTTTTTGCTGCCCAAAAACAAGCTTAAGCGATTGTCCTGGTTTGATTGTACTTTGTAGGAATGATTTAGCCTCGGCGGCGTATGGGTCTGAAAGATCTTTAAACTGGAAATCAATTTCAGGAGTATCAACACCGATGAGCCGCACCCGTCGACCATCTTTTAGGGTAATAGTGTCGCCGTCATTGACGTAATCAAGCACCACGGTTTCATCAAAGCTAGTCGGCACACATTGGCTGGCGTGCACTGGCGGAAGACTCAAAACTAATAATAAGGCGCAGAGTGATGTTTTAAAGTCCATTAGGATCCTGTTGAGTCGTCAAATAGACATATATCGGTAAGAAAGATAAAAAAGCTCAACCTCAGAATAGCAAAAAGGCGCCAGAAGGCGCCTTTTTTAAATTCATTGCAGAAGTAATTACTTCTTGCCAAGTGCACCAAAGCGCTTGTTGAACTTATCGATACGTCCGCCAGTATCCGTAACTTTCTGGGTACCAGTGTAGAATGGGTGACATGCACCACAAACGTCTAAATGTAAGTCTTTACCGATAGTAGAGTTAATTTTGATAACGTTACCACAAGTACAAGTTGCAGTGATTTCTGCATAATCAGGATGAATACCTGCTTTCATTGGAATTACCTCAAGGTTAAGGCCATGTCGCTCTTCCAACCCGAAGTCGGACACCACATGCAGTTAATAATAGTTTAGGGCGCAGGATTATACAGCATTTAAGCAATAGATCCAGCTACCCGTCATGAATCACCATAAATAGAATCAGTGAGCGCGCTATCCTACCCTAAGTTGCTGCAATCCCTAGTACATCGAATCAAATAATTTTTCGGCAGCCTTGGCATCAGTATATTTATCTAATATTGCTACAGAAGGACACTTCAATAACGCATCAGCCTTTAAACCATTGATTTTGTTTTTATTAAAAGCACGCGGATTCGCCTCATAAATGGCAAGTATTGCACCATAAGTGTTGACTCCCCACACTTTAGATTGACGTAAACCAATACGCCAGAGTGTTTCGCTACCATTAAAGTCTACAGTACAATTTTCTTCGAGTTTAACCCCGATAGGCGCCGTGCTGGTCGTTAACGAATTTGAAATCGTTTTCACAGCACCGTTTGCTTTCTCATTGACCTTAGCTGGCGATGGAGTGTATGCCGTATGCGGCACATTCTCGACAGGGTTATCACTGAATAAATTAAGGACCGTGACTTCTCGCCAGCGGTTTATTCGATGCTCTTTCACCACCAACACCGCTTCACTATCGACAACATCGTCAACCCCGGTAACTAACACTAGGAAATGACTCAACGGTGAACTCACAAGGCGCTCTTCTCCGGTCGATTGCCGTAAAAAGAACTGCACCTTATTGGGGTTCTTATGGCTTGAAATGATATTCACTTTAAGTTTTGGGTACTCTCCCAGCTCAAATAACCTTTCATTTATGCTGACATGAGAAACTTCAGCTGTAACCGCTGTGCTAAACAGCGCTAACGTCGTTAATGCTAATATTATTATTCTTTTCATCGTTTCCTTTTCTAGCGCATCATAATAAGTTAAATCTGACTGGCTCTCCAAGACTCGCCTCGGTACACTACAGGCTTATCTCCTATTGAAATAGAGTTTTATGCCTTTGTTTGTTGAGGTCGCCCTGCCCGTTCCAATGCGGCAAACCTTTAGTTACCAAGTTCCTGAGCATATCAACATCGTTCCTCAAAAAGGCATGCGAGTACAAGTGCCATTTGGTCGACAGCAGCTTATTGGCCTTATTACAGCCATAACGGATACTTGTAATTTAACGCCTAAGCAAATAAAGCCAATTGTTAGCATTTTAGACGATGCACCATTATTACCTGATTCACTGTATAAATTAACGGCTTGGGCTGCAAGATATTACTTCTGTAGCTTAGGACAAATGCTATCACAAGCGATACCCGTTGCACTGAGAAAAGGGGCGGAGTCGAAAGCGGCGACGGCGTCCTATTGGACTTTAACGGATGCGGGACGCGCTGCAGATGTTAATCAACTCAACCGTGCACCCGCGCAACGCAAACTGTTTAACGCCTTAGCTGAACGTGATCTCGAACAGCACGAAATCGCCGCATTAGAACTCAGTAAAGCTGCTCTAAAAGCGCTCGATGATAAAGGCTGGATAACGAAGAACTCACGTGTTGTGTCCGTTGATCTCAGCTGGCGAACCCAGCTTGAAATGACTGAAGAGCCGCATAGACTCAACCCAGAACAAGCCATTGCCGTCGCAACACTCACGCTGCAATCGGGCTATCACTGCACTTTACTCGAAGGCGTTACGGGCTCGGGGAAAACCGAAGTTTACTTGGCTTTATTAGAAACAATATTAAAGCAGGGCAAGCAAGCGCTCGTCCTCGTTCCGGAAATAGGCTTAACCCCCCAAACCATCAGCCGATTCAGACACCGCTTTAATGTCAAAGTGTCGGTCATTCATTCAGGTTTGACTGACAATCAACGATTAGATGCATGGCGCCACGCCAAAACGGGCGAAGCAGCCATTATTATCGGCACGCGTTCGGCGTTATTTACGCCGATGGCTTATCCTGGGGTGATCATTTTAGACGAAGAGCACGACTCAAGTTTTAAGCAACAAGAAGGTGTGGGTTATCACGCACGTGATCTTGCCGTCATGCGCGGGCATCTAGAAGATATTCCAGTTCTTTTAGGCACAGCAACACCGTCACTGGAAACCTTGCAAAATGCACTCAGTGGTCGATATGAGCATTTGCAGCTAGGTCAACGTGCAGGCAATGCAGAAAAAGTGCGCCAAGGCATTGTCGACATTCGTAATCAGCCACTGCGCACCGGTATGTCGCATGCATTGTTGAATGAAATGCGCATCCACCTTGATGCTGGCAACCAAGTCATTTTATTTCTCAACCGACGGGGCTTTGCTCCCGCGTTAATCTGCCATGAATGTGGACATCTACATGAATGCGATCGCTGTGATGCCTTCTTTACTGTGCATCAAGCCTTAGGTGAGATCCGCTGCCATCACTGCAGTAATCAATATGCGATCCCCAAGCAGTGCCATCAATGTGGTAGCACCATGCTTGCTGGCCAAGGTGTGGGTACCGAGCAACTCGCCAGCTTCCTTGAGAAAGAGTTTCCCAACCACCCAGTTGTGCGTATCGATCGCGACACCACACGCAATAAGGGATCGTTAGAGGCCCATCTCAATGCGATACATAAAGGCGAATACAAAATTTTAGTCGGCACCCAAATGCTAGCAAAAGGCCATCACTTTCCTGACGTGACCTTGGTCGGGCTTTTGGATGTCGACGGCGCGCTCTTTAGCGCTGACTTTAGAGCACCGGAACGTTTCGGCCAGCTTTACACTCAAGTCTCAGGTCGTGCTGGTCGTGCGAGCAAACCTGGAACGGTATTATTACAAACCCATCAAAGCGACAACACCATGCTTCGAGAACTCATGCATAAAGGCTACGGTGAGTTTGCTCGCAATCAGCTCAATGAGCGCAAACAAGCATTACTCCCGCCCGCTTGGCATATGATCCTCATTCGCGCAGAAGCTCACTTGGCTGCGGACGCCGATGCACTGCTGAGTCAAATAGGCGCGCTGCTGCCACAAAACGAAGAGTGTGAAGTGATTGGGCCTATGCCTGCCCCGCTGGATAGAAAGGCCGGTAAATATCGTCGCCAGCTACTCTTCCAAACTAAAAACCGCAATCAATTACAACAAGCATTTGAACAAGCACTACCACAAATTGAACAGTTACCTCTGGCTAAAAAATGCCGTTGGAGTCTCGATCGCGATCCACAAGATCTGCTTTAAATCGATTTAATCGTCACTAAAGTAGAAAAAGTTCGCTAGAGGATAGTAATTGGGTACCACAAGCGGCTAAAATAGTCGGTTACCCCTATTACTTTTTCTTTTTGTAAGTGCCGATTAAACGCCAATGAAATCACATACTCAATCTTTACTCGCTGAATCGTTAAATGCCCTTAAACAACAAGGTGTTGTTCCTGCTGATTTTGAAGCTCGCATTCAAGTGGACCGAACCAAAGATAAGAGCCACGGTGATTTTGCTACCAACTTGGCGATGATGCTAACAAAAGCAGCGCGCAAGAATCCACGTGAGATAGCTCAACTCATCATTGATAATCTGCCTGAATCTAGCCATGTCGAAAAGGTTGAGATTGCAGGACCAGGATTTATCAACTTTTTTATCGATGACAATGCGCTCGCCAATCAACTGATGGACGCACTTAACAGCGACCACTTGGGCCTAACGTTGCCTGAGTCGCAAACGGTTGTCGTTGACTACTCGTCACCTAACCTTGCGAAAGAGATGCATGTTGGCCACCTAAGATCGACCATCATCGGTGACAGCGTCGCACGCTCACTTGAGTTTATGGGTCACAAGGTTATTCGCCAGAACCACGTCGGTGACTGGGGAACTCAGTTCGGCATGTTGCTTGCGTACATGGAAGAGTTACGTGCTGCAAATGGTGAACAAGCACAAATGGAGCTTTCAGATCTTGAAAACTTCTACCGTGCCGCTAAAGTCCGCTTCGATGAGTCTGAAGATTTCGCCAACCGTGCCCGTAAACTGGTCGTTGCATTACAATCAGGTGACGAGTACTGCAATAAATTATGGCGTGAATTTAATGACATTTCCTTGAGTCACTGCCACGAAATTTATGAACGTTTAGGCGTTAGCTTAACCCGTGCAGATGTTCGCGGTGAAAGCTCATATAACGCTGACTTAGAGCAAGTCGTTGCCGATCTTGATACGCTGGGCTTATTGTCAGAAAGTAATGGCGCTAAAGTGGTGTTCCAACAAGAGTTTAAAAACAAAGAGGGTGAGCCACTCCCTGTTATTATTCAAAAAGCAGACGGCGGCTACCTATACGCGACCAGCGATATGGCAGCAATGCGCTATCGCTCGAATGTGCTAAAAGCAGATAGAGCACTTTATTTTGTCGATCTGCGCCAAGCCTTACACTTCCAACAAGTGTTTAAGCTTGCTAAAACAGCCAATTTTGTTCGCGAAGAGATGAGCTTCGAACATATGGGCTTTGGCACCATGAATGGTGCTGATGGTCGTCCCTTTAAGACACGCTCTGGTGGTGTGGTTAAGCTTATTGATCTGCTTAAAGAAGCTGACATTCGTGCTCTTGATTTAGTGCGCAGTAAAAATCCTGATATGGATGAAGCAGAGCTGACTGAAATCGCTCGCGTCGTCGGTATTGCTTCCGTTAAATATGCTGATTTATCTAAGAACCGTACTAGCGATTATATCTTCAGCTTTGAGCAGATGCTGAGTTTTGAAGGTAACACCGCACCTTACCTACTCTATGCGTACACTCGTGTTGTGGGTATCTTCAACCGTGCACAAGACGTTGATTTGAGTGGTGCTACCATCGTACTTGAACACGAGAGAGAGAAAGATCTTGGCACTAAGTTAGCTCAGTTCGGTGAAGTGATGAACCGCGTCGTCAATAAAGGTCAACCACATGCACTATGTGCTTACCTATTTGAACTTGCCGGTGCATTCTCTAGCTTTTATGAAGCATGCCCAGTACTGGCTGCCGATAACGAAGCACAGAAGAAGAGCCGCTTATTATTGGCTAAGCTAACAGCGAAAACACTTAAGCAAGGGCTGAACTTGCTAGGACTAGACACTTTAGAGCGGATGTAATCATAACCCTATGACGAGTCGTGACTACGCAAACCGTAAACCCACGCGCAAAGGCAGTACTAAAAAGCGTGGTTCAAAGGGAAATGCCCCCAAGCGTTTCCCTGTTTTACTGCTATTAATAACGCTCGCAGGTCTAACTGGGTTTGGTTATGTATTATGGTTATTAAGCAGTGAAGATGAAGTCGTAACAACACCGGTTGTGGTTGAAGAACCAAAGAAAGCCAGTGTTAAAAAAGATCCTAATGCGCTACCGCCAGCCCCAAAAGAAGAGTGGACCTATCTTAAGGAGCTGGAAAATAAAAAGGTCGAAGTGGACCTGCCTGCAACTTCCACTAAGCCTAAGCGTCCTTACCAGATGCAATGCGGTTCATTTAGAAAGGAATCTCAAGCAAATTCGCTTAAGGCAACCATTGCGTTCCAAGGGTTGGAAGCGCAAGTGCGTAAAGTTAAAGGCACTAGTGGAATGTGGTATAAGGTCGTTCTAGGGCCTTACGACAAGAAACGTGATGCTGAAAGACAGCGCCATGTACTGCAAAACTCTGGCACTAACGGCTGCCAAATCTGGTTTTGGGAAAGTTAAATCCCGCCTCAGTATCTAATCTTAAAGCGCTACTCATGTAGCGCTTTTTTATTGCTTTAACTAAAAGCCTATACGTCATTTAATTGTTTTTTATTACGCTATTGGATATTTGCTTCCAATGACCTGCGGTCAGCGTATCAGCAGACACTACTGAAGTACGCCGCAAGCAAATTTGATCTCCAGAGATGGAACAAAACAGGCCTGTTTCCGAAGGCCTCAGCCGTATTTACACTGGGTTAGAAAAGCGCAATTCTCAGCATTTTAGTTTTTAAATTGAAAACACTATGACCACCATCTCCTTGAACTCATTGATAACACCCATTCCCCATCGAAGTTGCCGAAATACGTAGACATTAATGCCGTGGAACCATCATGGATGATGGTTCAGGCTCGGAGGTACATGGATGTACCATCTGAGCCGTTAGACAATTTTTGTTGAAGTATGAGGAAGGCAACTACGTCCGGGCGGCAGGGGCGATCCAAGAGGGGATATTGCTGTTGATCCCCTTTTGGCCGAGTGTGGGATGGAATCCCACGGCCTTTATCAAGCGAAGTTTGATTATCTCAATTTATATGTGGGCGAAGCACCACGACTTATCTCGGCCGTAAGACCGAAGCTTTCAATAGCAATCAGATAACCACTCATAGACCGGCCATGACCAGCAAATAAGCAGACCCTAGCTGAGTCAGGCTAGCAATCCAAGTTCCCCCCTTGATATTTACTCAACTCCCCCCCATATCTCTATTATCACCAACCAGCAGGCACATTGTCGCTGGCTAGAGAAGAGGATTTATCGTGACCACTATCGTATCAGTACGCCGAAATAACCAAGTGGTTATCGCCGGTGATGGCCAAGTTTCTCTTGGTAATACCGTGATGAAAAGCAACGCTAGAAAAGTTCGTCGTCTATACCACAATAAGGTATTGGCAGGCTTTGCTGGCGGTACAGCAGATGCATTTACATTATTCGAGCGCTTCGAAGCCAAACTCGAAATGCATCAAGGCCATCTTATGCGCGCAGCCGTTGAAATGGCCAAAGACTGGCGTTCAGACAAGGTGCTACGCAAACTAGAAGCACTGTTAGCTGTCGCTGATGGTGAATCGTCATTGATCATTACCGGTAACGGTGATGTTATTCAGCCAGAAAATGACTTAATTGCTATAGGTTCTGGTGGCAACTTTGCCCAATCAGCAGCCATAGCATTGCTTGAAAACACCGATCTTAGCGCCTTAGAAATTGCAGAAAAGTCATTAACAATTGCCGGCGGCATCTGTGTTTTCACCAACCAATTTAAGACCATCGAAGAGTTAAAGTACTAAACGAACTTTCGTTTATACCCAAGACTGATGCTTAAGCATGAGGAAAAAATATGTCTGAAATGACACCGCGTGAAATTGTTCACGAACTAGATAGTCACATTATTGGTCAGCAAAAGGCCAAACGCTCAGTCGCAATCGCGCTACGTAATCGCTGGCGCCGTATGCAACTGGATGCTGACCTTCGTCAAGAAGTCACACCTAAAAACATTCTAATGATTGGCCCAACAGGTGTGGGTAAAACTGAAATTGCCCGCCGTTTAGCACGCCTTGCAAAAGCACCGTTCATCAAAGTGGAAGCCACTAAGTTCACTGAAGTGGGTTATGTCGGTAAAGAAGTTGACCAGATTATTCGCGACCTTACCGATTCAGCCATTAAGCTGACACGTGAAGAGCAGATGGCTAAGTGTAAATTTAGAGCCGAAGAAGCCGCTGAAGAGCGCATTCTTGATGCCCTATTGCCTAAACCAAAAGAAGATTGGGACAGCGAAAAACCTAGCGACAATAGCACTCGCCAAGTTTTTCGTAAAAAACTACGTGAAGGCCAGTTAGACGATAAAGAGATTGAAATTGACGTCTCTGCGCCACAAGCCGGTATTGAAATCATGTCGCCTCCAGGCATGGAAGAGATGACCAACCAGCTACAAAGCATGTTCCAGAACATGGGACCCGGTGCGAGCAAGCGCCGTAAAATGCCGATTAAAGAAGCCTATAAACTGCTTATAGAAGAGGAAGCGGCCAAACTCGTTAATCCTGATGATCTGAAAGAGCAAGCGATCGAATTGGTTGAGCAGCACGGTATCGTTTTCTTGGACGAGATTGATAAAATTTGTAAGCGCGGTGACTCTTCAGGCCCAGACGTTTCTCGTGAAGGTGTGCAGCGTGATCTGCTTCCTTTAGTTGAAGGTTGCACGGTTAATACTAAACACGGTATGGTCAAAACAGATCACATTCTGTTTATTGCATCGGGTGCATTCCAGATGTGTAAGCCGTCAGATCTGATCCCTGAGCTGCAAGGCCGCTTGCCGATTAGAGTCGAACTTGATGCGCTATCAGCAGGTGATTTTAAACGTATTTTGACTGAGCCGTTCGCATCGCTAACTGAGCAATATGTTGCCCTTATGGGGACTGAAGGCGTTAAAGTTGAGTTTACCGAATCGGGCATCGACTCTATTGCTGAAGCCGCATGGCAAGTCAACGAGCGCACAGAAAACATTGGTGCCCGTCGTCTGCATACTGTGATGGAGCGTTTGATGGAAGAGTTATCTTACGAAGCGTCTGACAAATCAGGTTCTGTAACACTAATCGATGCCGATTATGTGAGCGCACATCTCGATAACTTGGTCCAAGATGAAGATTTGAGTCGCTTTATTCTCTAATCTTGCAGTAACCAAACGCTAATTTAGTGATGGCGGTTAAGGACAGTTCTGTGCTTAACCGCTATTCTATTTTATGAACCGAGACTTTTAATCATTGGTAGACTTATGACTCAAGATAACACCCCTAATGTTGAATCCTTAAAGCTTAAGCGTAAATCTCGCCAGCTAGAGGTGCACTTTGATAATGGCGACATTCATCAGCTGAGCTGCGAAATGCTAAGGGTTTACTCTCCATCAGCAGAAGTACACGGTCATGGCAATCCAGTACTGGTTACCCACAAGAAAATGGTCAATATCTCTGCCATTGAGCCTGTCGGCAATTATGCCGTTAAAATCATCTTTGATGATGGCCACGATACAGGGCTCTTCTCATGGAAGGTGCTTTATGACTTAGCCACTCATCAAGTCGACTTATGGGAAAAATACTTAGCGCGATTACGAGCAGCAAAAGCCAGCCGCGAACCGCTTATCGATATGGCAGTGAAATACCACAAGTAACAGAGTGTTTATTCGAAATGCTCCGCCCAAAAAAGGCGACCGACGTCACACTCCAAGTAGTAGCAAAAAAACACTCCATCACAAAATGACGCAGATAAGCGTCATTTTTTGTGATCAAACAGTAGATCCTGTGTATTAATCCCCCTATGCGGACTTATGTCCTCCACGGATTATAAACAGACAATTACTATCGAGAGTAATCAAAATAGAGGATTACTCATGACTGCACATATTAATGGTAAAGCCGGTGATTTTGCCGAAACCATCATCATGCCTGGCGACCCACTTCGCGCTAAGTATATCGCTGAAAACTTTTTAGATGATGCGGTGGAAGTGACCAATATCCGCAATATGTTTGGCTATACCGGTTTTTATAAAGGCCAACGTATTTCTGTTATGGGCCATGGTATGGGTATTCCCTCTATGGTGTTATACGCCCATGAACTAGTCACTGATTTTAATGTGAAACGTATCATCCGCGTCGGTAGCCTTGGTGCAACCCAACATAACGTCAAGATCAACGACGTCATCCTAGCGCAAGCTGCAGGTACTGATTCACCCACTAATGCCAAGCGTAGTAGTGGTTATCAAATGGCGACCTCTGCCACATTCGAGCTGCTGCACAAAGCCTACACCATCGCTCAACAGAAGCAGATCAACGTTAAAGTGGGTAATGTGTTCAGTGGTGACATGTACTACGATCCAGATGAAGATATGATCCCAGCATTAGAACGCTTTGGTGTATTAGGTGTTGATATGGAAGTCGCTGGCTTATATGGCCTAGCGCATCACAAAGGTTTCGAATCACTCGCGATTCTTACCGTTTCAGACCATTGCTTAACGGGCGAAGAGACCAGTGCAGAGGCTCGCCAGTTAACCTTTAATCAGATGATAGAGCTGGCATTAGAAACAGCCTGTCAGTAACGCTTTATTAAGCCGCTCGAAGCATCCCTTTGCGCGGCTTAACTTTAACGCTTGATATAGTGATACTAGGAACTAATGATGAAAAATAAAATATCCTTAACCTTGCTCAGCTTTTTAGCCAACTTTGTGATGGCAGGCTTTGCGACCCAGTTCGGCATGCTGATTGAACCTATAGCTGAGAAGTTTTCAGCTAACGTCAATGAAGTCGCCTCAATATTCTCACTGCTTAATGGCGGAGCCCTCGCGGGTACTATTGCTGCTTTTTTCTTAATTGAAAAAATCGGTGTAAAACGCATGACACTTATTAGCTACGTGAGCATAGCACTCAGTGCAGCAGCATTACACTTCACCGGTTCACTCACTGTTGTGATGATCGCAATGACGATTATCGGGCTTTGTGGCGGTGTTGGCCTTTGTATCGCAGGTACTATCGTAGTATCGGTATGGAAAGATAAAATCCAAAGCACCATGCTCGTGGTACAAGATGCCACCTTTAACGTAGCGGGCGTTGTATTCCCACTCATTACCACTTATGCATTAAGCCATGCACTATCTTGGAGCTTCAGCTATCTGGCCGTGGGTATCGTTGCATTAGCGACGGCAGCCATTGCACTTGCGACCAACTTTGAACTTGTTGAAAACCAAACATCAGCAGAAAATGGTAAAGATGAGTCTGAGTGGAACTTAGGCATCATTAGTGGCGGACTGGGTTTATTCCTTGGCATGCTAGCACTCTATACCTTCCTAACTTGGGCACCGATGTTCGTTAAAACCAAGTTCGATATTCCATTCGAGGAAGCGGGTAATATTATCACTCAGTACTGGTCTGCCGCGCTAATTGGTGCGCTAGTGTCGACGGTGATTGTATCAAGAGTTAAGATTCAGTACTTCATTATGGGGATGATTTCACTGGCTTTTATCATCACCAGTTTGATTGTAACTACAGATAATTTAGCGTGGATTGGTTACCTAACCTATGGTTATGGCTTTGCTTGTGCCGCGCTTTATAACGCCTTTATTGCTTACGGTGTGTCATTTGTCAAAAATGCCAGTAGCCGGAACGTCTCTTACATTTTGATTAGTGGTAGTGCGGGCGCAATGTTCAGCCCTGCAATTAGCTCACTATTTGAAAGCATTATTGGCTTACAAACCGTTATGTATGCCATACCAGTGATCTATGGATTAATCATCGTCATGCTAGTGCTCTCTATGCGCCAAAAAATCGGCCATACTGCGCAAGTTGCATAATTAACCATTAACACCTTATCGGTCCCAAGCCTTAAGACTAAGGTTTGGGACTATTCGATAAAGGCTTTTAGGCCGGCTAAATCACAAATTATCAGCCCCTCTTTATCTCGCTTAATCAAGGCTAAATCTTCCAACTTTTTAACTGCACGGCGATAAACTCTATCGGTTGTCGCAAAGCGTTCAGCTTCTAAATAGCACTTAGTGAAGCCCTCTACAGGCTGATCTTTTAAATACTGATGATAGAGGTCGTAAGCAATATTATAAGCGATGGGGTATAACATGCGGCGGGTGAAAATATCCACAGTATCTTGATAGTCTATGGCGATAGCACTGGCAAAAAACAGTGCAAACTGAGGCGTTTTTAATAAAGCCTGTTGTAACTTATCGCCATTAATAATTGAGATTTCTAATGGCTCTTCGGCAATAATATCTAACTGGCACAAGTAGTGAGTAAAAAACTCCATCTCCCCAAACAGCTGAGAATCGCAAGTCATGGTTCCCAACTGAAAGCTACGGCCATTTCGAGCGGTATAACCCATTGAGATACGGCCATGTGGCACCAGTATGAGGTCGTTAACCTTCTGGCCTTGCTCCATTAGTCGATGTTGTGCAGTCACCGTTTTCGTTTCGGTAATGCACTCACGCATAGTCTGCTCAATGGCATCATGTTCTTGATGCCATAATGAATGAAAACGCCCTTTCTCGAGTGGTTTTAGCTGCATAGTATTGCCGATATGGATTTATGTTAGGCGAAAGACTTAAGCATTATACCTCTTTAAAAGTCAGTAGTAATAGCGCACGCCTAGGTATGTACAGCGGCAGCATTGTCTCTTTATATTAGTGACATACTAAATCCCAGTAGTAACCATTAGTTTTAAGGGCTCTTTTTTTGCCAGCTCTGAGGTAAATTGACTTGCGACCAAAGTGACTGGCATAACTCCTCAGGCTGATTCCAATCGCCCTTAAGTAACCAGCTGACTAACTCATCTGCCACTTGAGGATAGTCTATAGATTCGGGCGTCGGTGACTTTAACCAACGCCGCAGTGCATCAGGTTCTAAACATGTTTTCATGCACTCAGCGGCCCCCAGTAGTTCAAGTGCAGCGACATTAGATAACTGTTCAAATTGGCCTAACAATGGCTTGATCAGCAGTTTTTTACCCAAGGTTAACGCTTCACTGGCAAGCTCGAAACCCGCATTGCCAATCACACCACCACAGCTTGCCATTGCCGCTTTAAAACCATCGCGGTCAAAACCATGCCATTTAATATGTGACGGCATTGACTGATGAGTTATCCCTGCGTGGTACACCAAAAAGGTGTAATCAGTAAAAGGTGCCAAGAAGTCTACAATTGCATCTGGGGACTCAAAAGGCAGATAGACTAATACTTGATGCGCTAACTCTTTCTCAACTTTATCAACCTCGACAAAAGGTGGCAAAATGGGGAAGCCAAAGTGATGCCAATGGCAGCCTAACGCTATATCCACTGGTGCAAAGTAGTTCAACATCGTTTCGTTAAACCAACTGTCACCCACTTTAGGCACCGAGAAATTAAGCGCGGCTTGATGGCTGATACCAATGGACGGCACACCTTGATTTTTAGCTGCCCAAGCGGATACGGGCTCAAAATCATTGAGGACCAGATCATAGCCGCTTAAATCTAGGTTTTTGACATCTTTAACGAATCCAAACCACGCGTTCATCTTAGCGGTTTGCCCCACATTCACGCGACCATCTTTAGTCGCAAACGTCAGGCCTGATTGCACCCGATATTGCCCAAAGCACTGCATATCAAAAAATTGCTCCGAAGAGCGGCCGGAAAAGAAAAAGTCTACGTCGACTCCTTGCTTATGCATCGCTTTAGCCATCACTCTTGCCCGACTTAAATGGCCATTTCCAGTGCCTTGTACTCCATAGAGGATCTTCAATGCGCTCTCCTAAATAATTTGCAGACTAAGCACAACAGAAGCGATACCGAGTAAGGCACCGGCGATAATATCCAGCGGATAGTGAACCCCTAAAATAATGCGCGACAGACCAATGCCTATTGCCCAGCACGTGGCAATATAAAACAGTTGTGGATAGATAAAGTAGATGCTTGTGGCCATCACGAATGCAGCAGCGGTGTGACCCGAGGGCAAACTAAATTTGTCAGCGGGTTCAAAACGGGCAATGCCATCAGCAAGCGCATCGCAAGGACGCTGTCTACGGATCATATTTTTAAGCAGAAAATAAAGCGGCAACTCAACCAAATATGAAGCTAATAGCGTATTAAGCAGTGACTCGCCATTACTATCTAGCAGTAAAAACAGCACCACCATGTATAGGTATACAGGTCCGTTACCTGAGGCCGAAAGTGATAAAGCCAACGGTTGTAAACCATGCTGCTGGCCTTGCTTAACCACAAATTGATAGCCACTGCGATCTAGTCTTGATATTGAGGTGATCATTGCAAACTCCAAAATCATTATTTAATAGCAAGCTATGAAAAATCCATGACGTGAAGGTGACAGCGACCCTAAAGTTTTATGACACTGTGTAAAAGTAGACGTTATCGTGTTGGATGATTATCGAGGAGAGATGAAAAAATAAGAGAGGAAAGAGATTTGCTAACCTAATTATCCGTAGATAATCAGGCCAGCGTGAAATACCCAAGTCGCTTAGGTATATCTACTCATTAATCAGTAGCAAGCTCAACATTATTGCGATTACGGTAAATCTTTAGCAAGTGGTAAATATTAATACATGCAACAAAGGCATTCATACCCGCAACAGGCCATGCTTCAATTGACGCTCCATAAATAACAAACAGTGAACAACCGGTAAAGTTCAAACATCTCAACCAGGTAATGTCTTTCATCATTAGCGAAATCGCGACCATAATTGACGCAGCATAACCGATGATTTCAATAGTATTAATAGCTTCCATAAGGCACCTTTTAGGCCCTCTGCCGTCCCTAAGCTAACCGGGGGATCCGTGCCCCTAAAGCGACTCAAAAATTAAGTTAAGTTAATATGTCTACACTTATGCTAACAAAAATACACCATCTTGGTAATAAAAAAACGTTATATAATGACCTATGTCATATTTTTGCTGAATTAGTAACCTAGATGTCGAAATATTACCACAACATAGCTGAGTGATGCGTTTATCGGCAATTGCGTGATTGATAAGACTTTTCTTTTCAACAATCCCTTATATACTGGTTAAATTACTCTTTTGCTCAAATTACTGAGCTACGCCTATCTACCAGGAGCGTTCTTATGGAATACAACACCTCAGAACTTTGTGACACTTATATCGATGTAGTTGATGTTGTCGAACCCATGTTCAGTAATTACGGTGGTAGTAACTCTTTTGGTGGCTCGATTAGCACCATCAAATGTTTCGAAGATAATGGCCTCATCATCGATGCTCTACAGGAAGATGGTGAAGGCAAAGTATTGCTCGTTGACGGCGGTGGTTCACTGCGTCGCGCCCTACTCGACTCAACGATTGCCCAGGTGGCTGTGGACAATAATTGGGAAGGGATCATCATCTATGGTTCAATTCGTGATGTTGATGCATTAGAAGATTTAGACATTGGCATACAAGCGTTAGCCTCTATTCCCGTTGGCGCCGATAGCCATGCCATTGGTGAGCTTGAAGTTCCAGTCAATTTTGGCGGCGTGAGCTTTTTACCCGGTGACCATGTTTATGCCGATAACACTGGCATGATTTTATCACCTGAACCGCTCGACATTGATTAATCAAATAACACATTTGGATTAAATCTCGATTTAATCTAACCAACTAAGCCAGCCGAAGTGCTGGCTTTTTTGTGGCTGATTGTTCAGCAAGGCTTGCGGTGTTAACCCAAGGGCTTACACTGTCGGTAATGAGCACTAAAATATAAGAATAACTCAATGCAGTATCTCAACCCTTTTACCACCATTAAGCTTGAGAGCTTATTCGCGCCGAGAGCTGGCGAAACCAAACTCGGACAACGAGTACACATTCCTACGGCAACGGATAATCTCTCAACAATACTGGCACAAGCCAAGACTGGGGGTGCCCGTTTTGCAATTATTGGTATTGGCGAAGATATTGGTCCCCGTGCAAACCTGGGCCGAGGTGGCTCAACAGACGCTTTTGACAGCGCAATGACACAGTTTCTCAATTTTCAATCCAACCGCTATTTATCGGGCGACCAATGCTTAGTCTTAGGTCAAATAAAAACCACTGATTTACAGCTGCCTGGCAGCAGTACCGCAGAGCAACTGCGCCACAATGTAGAGCAATTAGATTTAAGAGTGATTGAGGTGTTATCTCGGGTCATGCAAGCAGGGTTAGAACCCATTGTTATTGGCGGTGGGCACAACAATGCCTACGGTTTACTGATGGCCGCAAAAGCAAGCCATAAGCGCCCAATTGCCGCCGTGAATCTAGACCCTCATTCAGATTTTAGGCCAAAAGAAGGTCGCCACAGTGGTAACGGATTTAGTTATGCTGCCGCTTCTGGTGCACTGGGTATTTATCATGTACTTGGACTGCATGAGCTAAAAAACAGCGAAGCAACATTAGAACAACTCAAAGCATTTGGTGGCCACTGGCATACTTTTCAGCAAATTTGGGTGCGTCGAGAACTAAGCTTAGAAACCGCGTTGAAATCCATTACCAAAGAGCTCAATAACAGCTCGCTACCGGTGGCGGTTGAGCTCGATTTAGATGCCATAACGAACATGCCGAGCAGCGCTTCAACCGCAGCAGGAGTGCCTTTGCTCGATGCATTACACTACGTCAGCTATGTTGCTAAGCATTGCCCTTGTGCCTATTTACATTTAGCCGAAGCGGCTCCAAGTTGCCATGTTGCAGGCGTCGATGCCGGCTACCGTGAAACAGGACAAAGTATTGGCGAGTTGATCTATAGCTATATCAACGGACGTATTAATGCATTGTAGTAAATACCAATTGCATTAAATATGTAGTCAATTCAGAAGCGCTCAATCTTTTCAATTCAAGGCGCATTGACGAAAGAATGGTTATTCCCTTGTGAGCCGATGCAATACAGAAGTGGAATGAGTGAGCGCGTGAGCTGCAAAGTACTGAATGAACAGATACTCATTACAATTGGTATAATAACGATTCAACATTGGCTAGGATTATGGTGTAATGCGCAGTCAATTTTGCGAAACCCTGTGTCATCGCTCATTTTTACGAACTCCAGCGACTGATAGATAACATACATCACATAGTGATGGATGAAAGATTCAGCAATCTGGCTTGATGACTTACAATCGCGATAATTCAATTGTTAACGTATAGGAATAGATAGATGTCAGAGGACACTCCAAAGAACACTCACTTCGGTTACAAAACGGTTGAAGCTGAGCAAAAGGCCGAGATGGTCGCTGGCGTATTCCATTCTGTCGCCGCTAAATACGACATCATGAATGACGTCATGTCTTTCGGTATCCACCGCATGTGGAAACGTTTCACTATCGAAAGTGCTGGTGCACGTCCAGGCATGAAGGTTCTTGATTTAGCTGGCGGTACTGGTGATTTAACCGCTAAGTTTTCTCGTATTGTAGGTGAAAAAGGCCAAGTTACTTTAGCCGATATTAACGACTCAATGTTAAAGGTTGGCCGCGAAAAGTTAAGAGACAAAGGCATTGTGGGCAATGTGAACTATGTGCAAGCTAACGCTGAATCACTGCCGTTTCCAGACAATCATTTCGATATTATTACCATCGCCTTTGGTCTACGTAACGTCACCGATAAAGATGCCGCTATCGCTTCAATGCTAAGAGTATTGAAACCCGGCGGAAAATTATTAGTGCTTGAGTTTTCTAAGCCTAAGCACAACGTGATGCGTAAATTATATGATCTATACAGCTTTAAAGTGATGCCTAAAATGGGCGCGTTAATTACACAAGACGCTGAGAGTTACGCGTATCTTGCTGAATCTATTCGCATGCACCCAGATCAAGAAACATTGAAACAAATGATGGTAGATGCTGGTTTTGAGCAAGTGAACTATACCAATATGACTGACGGTATTGTGGCCTTGCATAAAGGTTACAAATTCTGATTGGACTCACTATGTCTCGTGACATGTCACTGCTTACATGTGCGGCGATTGAGGTTAGCTTAAACAAGCTAATCGCCCAATCGCCTGAAGACTACGCGACCCTGCGTAGTCTGCATGGCAAAGTTCTTTGCATTCAACTTACTCAGCTTAATTGGCCACTTTTTCTCTTGTTTGCTAAAGAGATCCAAGTTTACAGCCAATACGAAGGTGAGGTTACCACTCAAGTTAATGCCGATATCACCACTTTATATCAACTCACTGAAGGTGCAAACCTCACTGAATTGATCAAACAAGATAAGCTTAGCCTCGAAGGCGACCTCGGTTTATTGCAAGCTTTTAGCCACTATATTCAAAGTGTTGAATTCGATTTTTACGAGCCACTATCTCGTTATATCGGTGATATTCCAACTCACTTTGTTTGCCAAACGGTTAAGCGAGCAAAACAAGGTATCACCCAAATATGGCTCAAAACACGTTCCCACTTAGGTCAGTTAACGACCGAAGAGTATCGACTTGCACCGCATAAACTCGAATATATTCACTTAAGTGATACCATCGAAGATATCGCCGTCGACGTCGACGCTTTGGAAGCACGGATAGAGCAATTACTAAATAGGGCAAGAGTTAAACCATGACAGTAACAAGTATCAGGCGCGCTTATCAAGTCATCCGCACCGCGTTGCATTACGGATTAGATGATTTAATTCCCTCAAAGTTAACGCCTTGGTACTTCAAGCTATTAAGAGGTTGTCTCTTCTGGCTCAGAAACCAACACAAAGATAAAATCGGCGGTGAACGCTTAAAACTGGCGATGCAAGAGCTTGGCCCTGTCTATATTAAGTTTGGCCAAATGCTCTCAACCCGACGCGATCTACTCAGTGATGAATGGGCTGAAGAGCTGGCGATGTTGCAAGACAGAGTGCCTCCCTTTGATTCCGCGATTGCTCGCGCCTCTATTGAGTCCGAACTTAAAGCCCCCATCGAAAATTACTTTGATGACTTCGAAGACACGCCGCTTGCATCAGCCTCTATCTCACAAGTGCATACCGCGACGCTAAAGTCTAACGGCGCTAGAGTGGTATTAAAGGTACTGCGCCCAGATGTAGAACAAAAAGTTCATGCCGACATTCAGCTAATGTCGCAGACTGCGGGCTTTTTAGAGTTACTGCTAGGGGCAAACAATCGCTTACGTCCAGCCGAAGTTGTCGAGGATTATCGCACCACCATTGAGGGTGAGCTCAATTTAAAACTTGAAGCCCTTAGTGCGATTAAGTTACGTAATAATTTCTTGGGTTCAAATTCGCTTTATATCCCTTTTATGTATGAAGAGCTTTGTTTTACCCGACTGATTGTAATGGAGCGTATTGACGGTGTACCTGTATCAGATAAAGCGGCACTTATAGCGCAAGGTACCAATCTAAAGCTGCTTGCTGAACGCGGTGTAGAACTATTTTTCACTCAAGTATTTCGTGATAATTTTTTCCACGCAGATATGCATCCCGGCAATATTTTTGTCAGCCGTGAACACCCAGATGATCCCTTTTACATCGGTTTAGATTGCGGCATCATGGGCACACTGACCGATGAAGATAAACGCTATTTAGCAGAAAACTTTCTCGCCTTCTTCAATCGTGATTATCACCGCATTGCTCAGCTTTATATTGAATCCGGTTGGGTATCACCCGATACCGATATCAGTGCATTTGAACAAGCGGTTAAAGTTGTTTGTGAGCCCATGTTTAATAAACCATTAGATGAAATTTCATTTGGTCACGTTTTACTTGAGCTATTTCGAACTGCGCGTCGGTTCGACATGGTTGTCCAGCCTCAGCTGGTATTGTTAGAGAAAACCTTACTCTATATTGAAGGTTTAGGGCGTCAGCTATACCCACAATTAGATTTATGGCAAACCGCTAAACCTTTTCTTGAAGACTGGATGGCCGAACAAGTAGGCCCTAAAGCCATGGCAAGCAAAATTAAGCAGCAACTGCCTTATTGGGCAGAACACCTGCCAGAGCTGCCAGAGCTCATTTACGATAATTTAAAAATGGGTCGCAACCTAGCAAAGACACAAAACAAATTACTCGATCGATATCTAAAACATCAGCAAAAAGCACATAAAAGTAACTATTTTTTGATCACCGCCGCTATTTTAGTGATCTGTGGCACTATTTTGTTCAATCAAGACGCTACACTATGGGCGTCTTACGGCAGTATCGGCCTAGGCGCCACATTGTGGCTGCTCGGATGGCGATCTAGACCAAAGATCCGTAAACTTTAGCTAGACCTAAATAACCAAAGGTTCATAATAGATTCAATATCTAAATTAAGAGGATTCATTCATGGGTGGCATTAGTATTTGGCAACTTCTTATCGTTGCATTGATTGTCGTATTATTGTTTGGAACAAAGAAATTACGTTCTCTAGGCGGCGATTTAGGCGGTGCTGTTAAAGGCTTCAAAAACGCCATGTCTTCTGAAGAAGATAAAAAAGCGCTAGAAGAAAAAACAGCGCTAGAAGACAGTGCAGCTGAAAAAACAGTTCAGGGCACTGAGACAGCCGAAAAAAAGGCTGAATCTAAGGACAAAGAACAGGCGTAATCGACTATGTTCGACGGTATCGGCTTTATGGAGTTGCTGTTGATTGGAGTCTTAGGGCTAGTTGTACTTGGCCCTGAAAGACTTCCTGTCGCCGTGCGCTCAATCTCAGGCTGGATCCGCGCCATGAAAAAAATGGCTAACTCAGTTAAAGACGAATTAGAACAAGAGCTTAAAATCGAGCAATTGCATACTGATTTGAAAAAAGCAGAAAGCCAAGGCTTAAAAAACCTTGCGCCTGAGTTACAGGATTCAATCGATCAATTAAAACAAGCAGCGCAATCTGTTAATCGTCCCTATCAAGTAGAAGATGTTCCTTTGGCAAAAGAAACGCCAGCCAAGGACGCCCCTACTATTGAGACATCTTCAACAGATAGTGCTAAGTCAGACAAACCTAACGGGTAGTCCATGTCACAACAAAAGCCGTTAATAAGCCATTTGCTTGAGATGCGTAATAAGCTGCTTCGAGCAATAGCGAGTGTTCTCTTGGTGTTTATCTGTTTGGTCTATTGGGCCAATGATATTTACCATTATATGGCGATACCATTGATGCAAGCTCTGCCCGACTCGAGCAGCATGATTGCAACGGATGTTGCCGCACCCTTTTTTGCACCATTCAAACTAACATTGGTACTGTCATTTTTTATTGCCATACCTTATGTTCTGTTTCAAGTATGGTCATTTGTTGCACCAGGGCTTTATAAGCATGAAAAGCGCTTAGTGGTGCCGCTGCTTACCAGTAGTACCTTGCTGTTCTACCTCGGTATTGCATTTGCTTATTACGTAGTATTCCCTGTGGTATTTGGTTTTTTTGCGTCTGCAGCACCTGAAGGTGTAGAAGTTGCGACCGATATCAGTAGCTATTTGAGTTTTATTCTCAAGCTGTTTTTTGCCTTTGGCTTAGCGTTTGAAATACCTGTAGCAGTCGTTCTTTTGTGCTGGGCGGGTGTCACCTCACCTGAAGAGCTGAAAAAGAAACGTCCATACATAGTGGTTGGTGCATTTATTGTGGGAATGTTTTTAACACCTCCCGACATTATTTCGCAAACTATGCTCGCGATTCCAATGCTCATCTTGTTTGAAGGTGGACTCATCGCAGCACGCTTTTATAGTAAAGATGAATCTGAAGACGATGAAGATGAAGATACGTCTGAAGAGAGTGAACAAAAGTAACTAAACATTTGTTGATAGAGATAAAAGGTATTGCTATTCAGTTGATGAAGGCAGTACCTTTTTTTTGCACTGAAAAACCATTAGGTTACGATGCCAGAGCCGAGAATAACTATTAGCTTCAATTCCTAATCTCGCCTACAGGGCTTTGAATTCCCGCTGAATGTTCAAACTTTTAATGCAACAGGTATAAGCCCTACCCTCTAATAGCTAACATTCTCACTGGTAACTCTGTAGGTATATTGAATCACAAAAGCAATAGACCTTAGCTTCTTTGACATACCTTAATGGCCTTAACATTGAGGCTCTGAATTGATTACATATATAACGGAATTGGTATAAAATCGTCCCGTAGCCTGCTTTCTAATAATAAAAAGGAAATTTTAATGATTAAGCCGTATCTGTTATTACTGACAACAGCCTCTATTTTGTTATCGACATTTGCAAATGCCTCTGTTGAAACTCAGCTATCACAATGTGCTGCGGTACCAGACAAACTGGATCGTCTTGTCTGTTACGACAACCTCTCCGCGTCATTAGTAACAAACAGCGTCACCAGTGTTAGTTCGGCACCAGAAACAATTGCCGTCGCCGCCTCAGCAACCGTTGTCACCAGTACCGCAAATGCACAAAAAAACGTTATTGAAGAGTTTGGCAATATCAAGAATGACAAAGCGGGGCAAGAGGTTGTGGTCATCAATCTAACCGTGGATAAAGTCACCAAAGATCCATATGGCGCGCTTAAAATTCAATTTGATAACGGTCAAGTTTGGAAACAAACTGATTCACGCTCTTTCAAACTCAAGCCAGAACAACAAGTCTATATTGAGAAAGCAGCCCTTGGATCTTTTATGTTAGGCACAAAAGATCGTAACACCACCATTCGGGTTAAACGTCTTAAATAATGCCGCAGTTTATGGACATTGCTGTCAATCTCATTGGCAGCAGCTTAGAAAAAGATCTTCACGAGGTTGTAGCAGCCGCTAATCATGTTGGCGTCTCCTCTATGGTTGTTGTCGGCAGCCACATTGAAGAGAGTGAGCAAGCGATTGCGCTATGCAATTCATTTTCAGGAACGCTCTATAGCACAGCAGGTGTTCATCCGCATCATGCGAGTGAATGGACGTCCCAAAGCTGTCATCGCATTAAGCAACTAAGCTTATCTCAATGTGTCGTTGCCATTGGAGAATGCGGTCTGGACTATAATCGAGATTTCTCACCGAGAGCCAAACAAAGGCAGGCTTTTGCTCAGCAACTTGATCTGGCAGTTGAGCTAAAAATGCCAGTATTGATGCATGAACGAGACGCTCATACAGATTTCCTCACCATATTAAAAGAATACCGCTCAGCATTACCCGCGGCGCTACTGCACTGTTTTACAGGGAACCGGGAAAGTCTAGAGGCTTATCTAGAACAAGACTTACACATAGGGATCACCGGCTGGGTGTGTGATGAACGTCGAGGTCAGGAGCTAGCCGAGCTAGTGCCATTTATTCCTGACAATCGTATTGTAATTGAAACTGATAGCCCCTATTTATTGCCAAGAAGCATGCGACCAAAACCGAAATCAAGTAAGAACCAACCTAAATACTTACCTTATATCGCTGAGTATATTGCGAATCTTCGTGGGCAACAGATTGATGATTTTGCACTACAAACTTATCAAAACAGCCGTTCCTTTTTTGGTTTAACGTATTAATGCGGCTATTCATTCGTTTTATAGCCATCGCGATGCTTTTTATATCAAGCTGTACAAACGCCGAAAACATCTTAACGCTCGATAGCCATACCCCTACAGAGCAAGCCTTAAATGACTGGGTCTATTACACACCAGTAACGCCAAACACGGACGTATTCCAAGTCAGCCAGTTGTCATCAACACGTTGGGATAAATTCACGCCGGATATTATTCGCGGTCTAAGTAACAGGCAATTTTGGGTCAAGTTTAGCGTGCACAGCAGCGGTTCTTTTGTAACCCATAGAATATTATCAATAACCAACCCCCACTTGGATCTGATTGAGTTATATCACTTCAATCGACACCGTTTAGTCAACAAAGTCGTTATGGGTGACAGTATCCCTTTCTCTCGAAGGCCCATTGTTAGTAATGATTTTTCGTACCCGTTTAGCAGTAAAAATAATGATTTTCATACCTTTTACTTAAAAATAAGCACTGCGGGGTCTTCAAGTATTCCACTCACGCTTTGGACCGATAACGCCTACTATCAAAGTGCTGAGCAGCAATCATTACTCTATGGCTTCCAAATAGGTGTCTTAACAGCGATTGGGATTTTCAGCCTCTTTATTGCCATTAGCTCACACTCATTTAGTTACACCTATTATGCAGGTTATGTGCTCTCTTTGACGCTATTTGTCGCCGCTTTACACGGTATCGCCTTTCGTTTTATTTGGCCTAATTTACCGATAGTACAAACGTTTATTTTGCCTGTACTATTATGTTTATCGATGGCATTTGCCTTTCTGTTTTCAGAGAAAGTCATGCAGCTTAAGTACCATAGCCAGCCGATGCTACGGATCTGCCGGGTCGGTGCGGCCATTTCAATCTTCCTGCTTTTTATTGGATTATTACTCGACTACAACCTAGCGCTAAAAATGGATGTCTGCGTAGTCATGCTCAGCAGTTTAATACTGATGTATATCGCACTCGTTCAAGGATTTAGAGGCCATAAACTGGCTAAGTTATTCGCTATTGGCTGGGCCTGTATGATGCTAGGAGCCTTAATTTCCGGCATGATGTATATGGGTTATATCGAACTTGAGCTGCAAGCTAATACTCCCTTCATGCTTGGATTAAGCTTCGAAATTCTATTCATGGCGGCACTACTAGCGATACGCTATAACGATGAACGCCTGTCTAAACTGCAGATCCAGAAAGAAGCGTTAATTCAAGCAGAAAGAGTGAAAATAACCCGAGAAGATGCACTTCGAATAGAGGCTCGAAGTAGCGAGCAACTTGGAAAGATGGTTCAAGAGCGAACATTAGAATTAGAAATTGCACTAAGAGAGCTCAACGAAGCAAATCAAAAGCTGACGGAACAAACTACGATTGATAGCCTTACAGGTGTAAAAAATAGAAATTCGTTTGATAAGCGTATCCTTGCAGAAGGCCGCATAAGCCGTCGACAACAAACGCCAATGGCTATCCTCATGCTAGATATAGACCACTTTAAG
Source organism: Shewanella sp. GutCb (assembly GCF_002836135.1). Taxonomy (NCBI): domain Bacteria; kingdom Pseudomonadati; phylum Pseudomonadota; class Gammaproteobacteria; order Alteromonadales; family Shewanellaceae; genus Shewanella; species Shewanella sp. GutCb. Next base: position 175,029 of record NZ_PJBL01000017.1, read on the forward strand.
TCGATTAATGACACTCATGGACACCTTGCCGGCGACCAAGCCTTGCGAGTTATCGCTGATGAACTTAAGCGAAAATTAAAGCGACCAACCGATCTGGTATCACGTTTTGGTGGTGAAGAGTTTGCTATTATATTACCGAATACGAATCAAGAAGGCGCCCTGCAAGTTGCTGAGACCATAAGGAAAGCTATTTTTGAATTACCGATTAGTTGGGGAAAAATAACCATTCCTCTAACCGTCAGTATTGGAGTGAGCGTTGAAATCGTTTCATCCGAACAACATACAACATTGTTATTAGACCAAGCCGATAAAGCACTTTATCGCGCAAAGAACGAAGGGCGTAATCGCGTTATGCTATACAGCCCTGAGCAAGATTGAGCCCTGAGCAAAATTGACATCATCAAAAAGTCTGGAGTCGAATGTGAATATTATTACTAGTGCCTACCCACAGCGTAGAATGCGTCGTATGCGCAAACATGAGTTTAGTCGTCGTCTCATGGCTGAAAACCAACTCTCTGTAAATGACTTAATTTATCCGATGTTTGTGCTGGAAGGGAATAATCGTACAGAGCAAGTTGCTTCTATGCCTGGTGTAGAGCGCCTTTCAATTGACCTACTGCTTAAAGAAGCGGCAGAATTAGTTGAACTTGGGATCCCACTTATTGCACTATTTCCTGTCACGCCTTCAGAGAAGAAAACCCTGATGGCTGAGGAAGCTTATAATGCCGACGCGCTAGCACAACGTGCCGTGCGTGCATTGAAAGAGGCTTTCCCACAGCTAGGCGTGATGACTGACGTCGCACTGGACCCGTTTACCACTCATGGTCAAGATGGCATCATTGATGAAACTGGCTATATCATCAATGACATCACTACCGATATTTTAGTTAAACAGGCACTTTCTCATGCTGAAGCCGGTGCTGATATTATCGCACCTTCAGATATGATGGATGGCCGTATTGGTGCTATTCGCAAAGCGCTTGAAGCCGCTGGTTATGTCAACACACAGATCATGGCATACTCTGCCAAGTATTCATCAAACTACTATGGTCCTTTCCGTGATGCAGTCGGTTCAGCGGGTAATCTAAAGGGTGGCAACAAGCATAGCTATCAAATGGATCCTGCTAACAGTGACGAAGCACTGCATGAAGTTGCTCTCGACATTCAAGAAGGCGCAGACATGGTAATGGTTAAGCCTGGTATGCCTTATCTTGATATCGTCCGTCGCGTTAAGACTGAGCTTGCCGTGCCAACGTTTGCTTACCAAGTCAGTGGTGAATATGCGATGCATATGGCCGCGATTCAAAATGGTTGGTTAGCTGAAAAAGCGATTGTAATGGAGTCATTACTTTGCTTTAAACGTGCGGGTGCAAATGGTGTCCTGACTTACTTTGCCAAGCGCGCTGCGCAGTGGTTAAAAGAAGATAAATAACCGTTTATAGATGCAGAAATGCCACTCCCTAGCGAGTGGCATTTTTATTTCTAACGTCAAATCCCCCCTATAAAGTTCAATATTTCGGTTCCACTTTTAGAGCTTAGTCTCTATTGTGTGACTCCTGCCACTAAACGAACAATCATGCAGTGATCGATATAACAGTCCTTCTAGCCCATGCTTCACCCATTAGTTAAGACATGATTGAATAAAGCAGAATTCATTTCTTCTTGCTAGAGGTATAATCATGCACAATAACGTCAAAGCATTGCTTGCCACCACCGTTTTATTTTTTAGTAGCCAGAGTATGGCTAGTGGCGGCTGTGCATTCGAAGGCCAACAAGAGGGCTTTATGGCCACTTGTAGTGAGGAGAAACAAGAAGTGATCTTAACTGGTAGCGTTACAACCGAACAACTCAACGTGCTTGATTGGTTCAATCAAGAATATACTGATTACAAAGCCGACAAAGCAACAGTAGCGCAGTTACAGGCTGTCACTGAGGCAACTGAAATCACCGTTATTATTGGTACATGGTGCCCAGATTGTCACCGTGAAACGCCGCGACTTATTCGTATAATGGAGCAGGTTAATAACCCTCTGATCACGGTGAAATACATTGGTGTTGATAGAGCTAAAGAAGATCCAAAAGGCTTGGCTAAACACTATGATTTCTCACGTATACCGACTTTCATCGTTTCACAAAAAGATGAAGAGATTGGTCGTATTGTCGAAAGACCTAAAGTGTCTTTAGAGAAAGATCTCGCGGCCATTTTAAAAGCCTCGTAACTCTACCTTTAAAAACATAAAAAAGGCCGCAAAAAGCGGCCTTTTTATTTACACGTTATTTAAAACTCGTAACGTGCCACAACTGAAAAGAAACGCTCTTCTTGACGGTCTGTAACCATGCCGTAATCAGGGTTTAATTCAAGCCCTGACGCTGTATCTGCATAGCGTGCTCTTTCTTCATTAATGTTAATTGCCGAATCAGAGTCTAATACATTGTAAACAGTTCCCTTGATGGAGAAGTCACCCTCAAAAATATCGGTCATGTAAGTCAAAGATAAATCGATATTCGTTACCCAAGGCAAGTTACCCGCTTCACCGCGTGGTGCAGGGTTTCCATTTTCATCATAGTGCGACGCTTGATCATAATAACGGCTGATACAGTCATCCCACGGATTACCCGCAGTACAACTACCCACGCCTTCTGGATGCTGTGAGAAATAACTCTGTGGACGACCCGAAGTCACACGCGTTACAAAACCAAAGATAAACTCATCGGTAATGTTATAAGCACCACTGACCTTAAATGCATGTGTATGGTCATTCGGTAAATCACCATTTGAATGATCCATCAAGTCGCCATAATCATAAGAGGTTGTCCAACCTGGATCAGCCTGATTATTATCCGTCTTAACTAAACCTTCGGTATTACCATAGCTATGCGACCAGGTGTACGATGAGTTAATACGTAAATCGTCAGTAACAGCGCCATCAAGTGTGAACTCCATAGCTACATATTTACGCTCAGCTTCAGGCAATGCCATCTCTTCTGCAGTCAAATTCACATTATCGACAGTACCATCGCCATCGAAATCATATGCTATACCCACATCTTCACCAGGATTTAGCAGCACATAGTAAGAGCTCTGACCTACATTATCTTCAATACCTAACTCTTTAAGTTTCTTACTCAATACTGGACCAACATCAGTATCTTCGACGCTGCGGCCTAAGTTACGGTATATACCACGAACACCCGCCGTCATCGTTTCAAATACTTCTTGCTGGTAACCTAACGTAAACTCATCTGAGTACATAGATTTAAGAGAAGATGAAGCGATCAAACCAGGCTCAGTAATTCCTTTTTGACGATACCAACGATCCCTCAGCATTGCCCCACGACTCGGTGAACCATCCCCAGTAATCACTGGATGACCGTCACCATCAACTTGATCAAGCTCTGAATATTCGAACCATTCAATAGAAGATGAGCCCTGAGTAATATTCATATTTGCTGATACAGGTTGAAAATAACGACCATAGGTAGCAAACACTTTTGCGCTACCATCACCAAATAAGTCATAAATAGCTTGGACACGGGGGGCAAACTGATCTTCCATCTCTACGTATGCGCGACCATCTGAGACTGTGTTTTCAAATTCGCTATAACGTAAACCAAGATTTAATACCAAATTGTCAGTCGCCTGCCACGAGTCATTGATATAGAAAGCGGTTGAAGTCACATCAGAATCAGTGAAACGGTTACGTACGCGGCGCTCTACATAGTCTTCGCCCTGAACTTGGCCAGAGTTATCATCCGCACCTGCCGTATAAATTGACCACCAACCTTGAGCATCTCCCATACCATTTTGAGATGAAGAGTAATCAACTTTGACCTTGGTATAATCAACACCAAATTGAATCGCGTGGTTGTCTAAGTCCCAGCTGAAATCAATTCTCGCTTGATCACGTTGATAATGCTCTTCTGATACCGTCGAGTTAGTATGCTGGCTTAATGTCGTAGAACCATTTCGGTAGTCCCATACTCCAGGATTAGTAGAGGCCACGACATTTTCAACATCCTCTTGCACTCGTCCGACAACTGCTGAAACTGAGAATGTATCGGTAAGATAACCGTTGTAGTTCAAACTATAAACTTTACCACCATCTTCACCAGGTGCATCTACGCCTTGCTGTTCACCAACAACATTGGTTTCCCAATCATAAGCGTAAGTCTTATTCGTCCAAGTACGCTTGTTGTTCATGGCAGAAAAGCCAATTGAATGATTTTCTGTCATGTACCAATCAAGTTTAGCAAACCAACGATCTTCTTCGCGTTCACGGTTAGTTTTAGTCGTTTGACCAGCCCAGTCTTGATCTTCGCGTCTTGGCGCAAACAAACCATAGAAGAATAGTGAGTCTTCTATAATTGCTCCGCTCGCCCATAACTGTAACTCTTTAAAGTCATAGCTATCTTGTTGAGTGTTAGTGTCTATTTCACCGCTTGATTGGTATATATTGTCATGAGATGAACGTAATGAAGATGGATCCCAGCGTGCTTCAGCACCAAATTTAAATTCGTTTTCACCCGATTTAGAAACAGCGTTTACAATACCGCCCAATGCACCACCGTATTCAGGGCTCACACCACCCGTTTTTATTTGTGTTTGAGAAATCGCTTCCCAAGGTAGACGAATTGATCCTAAACCCGTACGAATACTCGTTACATTGAGCCCATTAAAATAGTATCCATTTTCAGCGGCTGATGAACCACCAAAACTAGATGCGCCTTTAAAACTATCTCCACCAGGCGCTGCAGTGCCGGGGGCTAGCAGTGCAATACTTTCAAAGCCCGTATTAACAGGCATGGTTTGCAGCTCATCTTGACTAAACGTTAAGCCAGAGGTTGATGAAGCAGTATCGACACGACGGATCATGCTACCCGTTACGGAAATTCGCTCTATATTGTCAGCGCCTGCTTCCGTTAACTGACCATCCAAAATAACCGATTGCCCAATACTGACTCGGACGCCATTTTCTTGATTTTGAACAAAGCCATCTTTACTAATGGTGATGTCGTAATCACCAACAGGGACATTACGCAGCAGGTAATCACCATTGGCGTTTGTTTCAACAGTGAACACTAGCCCTTTAGCTTTGTGCTTAAGTGTAATCGTTGCGTTCGACAAGTCAGCACCAGTGGCGTTGATGACATGACCTTTAACAATACTAGTATCAGCTGCAATAGCAGCTGGTGCAGAAAACATTAACACTGATCCAACAGCAATCGCTGCGAGTGTCTTTCTCGGCGTAAATCGCTTTAAAGCGTTATTTCCGTCCATAACCTAATTTCCCTTAGTCCTATCTATAGTTATTGTGCAAACTTTTTTGTTTTTTTTAGCGTTGATCGCCAACAACTGAGCTCGCCCTTAATTGCAACATCACACTAACATTGTTAGCATAATGTATACAATTTATTTTATCCATAGATTTAGAGTGGGAATAAAACATTGAAATTATTGGTTTTATTAAGTGAAGTACTTCGAGAATACGTTGAATAATGAAGGGCGAAGTTCTTAAATCAGTCAAAAACATCAATGCAACTAAGAACAATCTGAAATAATATAAAGTTATATGGATTGTTTTGGTGTTCTTGGGAAAGGGTTACAACTTGGATGTTAGCAGAGACTATTTAACCGCAGCGTTGGGCGAGTTGATGCAAAATCCCTTCACGTAAGGCGCCACCTGAAAGCTGTAACGTTTCAATATTAAGCAACTCAAATAAAGCGAGTAAAATAGCAATTCCAGCGGCGAAAGTCGGGGCTCTTTCCGGCTTTAAACCTTCAATGTCGAGCATGGATACGGAGTTTTGTGCCAGAATTTCTTGCTTCAATCTATACAGGACATCCAAGGTTATGGCTGTCGACTCACCTCGAGCGCAGAGCAGCTCAACAACCGACTGTACGCTACCTGAAGCACCTACAACACTATGCCAGCCAAGCCTGCTTAGTTGCTGCTGATATTCTCCCAGTATGTTTTCAACATGGTGTCTAACATGATCAAAATCGGATGGTTGAAAAGGAAATTGGTTAAAGAAGCTATGATTAAAAGTAACGCAACCCATTGGTAAACTGGTTTTTAACAGCACCTTATTACCGTCACCAATAATAAATTCGGTACTAGCACCACCGATATCAATCACTAACCGCCGCCCACGACCTTCAGTCGTCGCAGCCATACCTTGATAAATAAGATCAGCTTCTTCGATACCAGAGATAATACGGATGGGATGAGGTAATACAGTGAGTGCTTGTTGGCAAAAGTCATCAGCGTTGCTGATTTTTCTTAAAGTCGCTGTCGCAATGACCTCGACATTATCCGCTGAGACACCCTCTTTCTTAAGCATTTCAGCGAACATAGCGAGGCAGTCAATGCCTCGCGTCATGACTGACGAATTAAGCAACCCGTCAGCTTCGATCCCTTCAGCTAAACGTACTTTACGTTTATATTTGGCAATAATTTGTGGATGATGACTAACGGTTTTAGCCACCATCATATTAAAACTATTTGAGCCTAACGTTATAGCTGCGTAGCAAGGAGCGCTCATTAAGCGAAATCTCTGTTACGAATGTCTGCGTGTCGTGTCATGACGACGCGGACCACTGTTACGATGCCCGCCTTGTGGACGAGAGCCATTGCGATCACGTGTATTACGCGTATGACTGCTCGGCTTACGGTGAATACGCTTCGGTGCTGGAATATCATCAAGCAGCGCTTCACTATCATATGAGGTTACTGGTACCGAATGCTTAATATAGCTCTCAATCGCAGGCAAGTTTAATGCGTACTCTTCACATGCAAAGCTAACTGACACTCCCTTCTTACCTGCGCGACCAGTACGACCAATACGGTGCACGTAATCTTCACAGTCATCAGGTAGATCGTAGTTATATACATGCGAAACATCAGCAATATGTAGACCTCGAGCAGCAACATCTGTTGCGACCAAAACATCTATTTCACCGTTAGTAAACTGCTCCAGAATACGTAAACGCTTCTTCTGTGGCACATCACCGGTCAGTAAACCAACACGATGTCCATCACCTTCAAGCCATGACCACACTTTTTCACAGCTGTGTTTAGTGTTAGAGAAAACAATCGCCTTTTCTGGCCAATCTTCCTCAAGCAGTGAGAGTAGAAGTGGCATCTTCTCTTCCATAGATGGATAGAAGATCTCCTCTTTAATATTCTTCGAGGTTTTCTCGTCTGGTTCAACTTCAACTTTCACAGGCTCATTCATATGGTCGTAAGCCAGCTCTTGCACTTTCATTGAAAGCGTGGCTGAAAACAACATATTTAAGCGCGATTTAGCATCAGGCATACGTCTAAACAAGAAACGAATATCTTTAATGAAGCCCAAGTCGAACATACGATCCGCTTCATCAAGCACAACCGCTTGAATCGCACTTACGTTAATAACACCTTGGCGAACATAATCGATAATACGACCCGTGGTGCCAATTAAGATATCAATACCTTTATCAAGCACTTTACGCTGTGCGTCATAGCCTTCACCGCCATAAACGATACCGACTTTAAGGCCAGTATGTTTAGCAAGTAAGTTGGCATCTTTAGCGATTTGAATCGCAAGCTCACGTGTTGGCGCCATAATGATGGCTCGTGGCTGACTGATCTGACGATCAGCAGGAACGGGTTCAGTTAATAGGTGATTAAACGTGGCGACTAAAAAGGCAAGGGTTTTACCTGTACCCGTTTGCGCTTGCCCTGCTATATCTTTTTTCTCTAATAAAATCGGCAATGATAATGCTTGAATAGGCGTACAAAAATCAAAGCCTACTTCGTCCAGTGCCAGTTGTACTTCTTTCTGTAGCGGGAAGTCGGCAAACTTTTTTGTAGATAAATGTGTATCGCTCATAGCGCAGGCTTACCTGTAAAAGGTTGCAATAAGGAACTCGATCGTTTGAAATAACGGTAGAATTGTTATCGCTGAAAATTGGGGCTCACTCAGAGAAACGGTTTTCACGGTATTATTAGCATCGGTGACGGAATCACTATTCCCTCTTTTTATTATGATGCTTGGAATTTTAGCGTGTATTAAACGTTCTCTATAGGGCGAACTAAATACGCTTTTAGGCGTTAGTCGTCGTCGACTTAGGCTCACTATGCCTACAATTGATCGACTTGTCTAAAGCGTTTTACGATCGCTTCGAGTGGCGTCTTTAATAAATGATTAACTTTAATAGCTTGAAAAGCTATTTTACCGACCCAATATACAGGTTAAGCCATTAACAAACCAGCAATGGCAACCAAACTGGAGAACAACATGAGCGACAAGATTGTATACTTAAGCGACGATAGCTTCGAAAATGACGTAATTAACTCTGAACTACCAGTTCTGGTTGATTTTTGGGCAGAATGGTGTGGTCCTTGTAAAATGATTGCCCCAATCTTAGATGACGTAGCTGAAGAGTATGCAGGCAAGATCACTGTTGCTAAGTTAAACGTTGACCAAAACAACGTATCACCGGCTAAATACGGTGTTCGTGGCATTCCAACTCTGCTTTTATTTAAAGCGGGTGAGTTAGCGGCAACGAAAGTAGGCGCACTTTCAAAAACTCAACTAAGAGAGTTTATCGACGGACAACTGTAAGACTTTAGAGGCTAAACCTGCCCACTAAAGCTAGATTGAGTGATTCCCGACACAGCTTCAACAAGAAAATGTGTCGGGTTTAATTAAATTTCTAGACGCCCTGCCTTGTTAGTGCTACTTTAATAACCAAAGAGATTCTAACTAACCCACTTCCCGCTATCCGATCGATACTCAATAAGCTTCATACCCATTGATCTAAGATGGCATAGTCACGTGAAAACAAGACCCCCCAAGATGAATTTATCAGAATTAAAAGACACACCGATTTCAGATTTAGTACAACTAGCCCAAGACATGAAGCTAGAAAATATGGCCCGCGCTCGTAAGCAGGACATCATTTTCTCAATCCTAAAGGCCCACGCGAAAAGCGGTGAAGATATTTTCGGTGGTGGTGTATTAGAGATTTTGCAGGACGGTTTTGGTTTCTTACGTAGCTCTGATGGGTCTTATTTAGCGGGTCCTGATGATATTTATATCTCACCTAGCCAAATTCGTCGCTTCAACATGCGTACTGGTGACAGCATTTTTGGCAAGATTCGCCCGCCAAAAGAGGGCGAACGTTATTTTGCTCTGCTAAAAGTTACCGAAGTTAACTTCGATAAGCCTGAAAACTCTCGCAACAAGATCCTTTTTGAAAACCTAACGCCACTGCATGCTGAAGAACGTATGCGTATGGAACGTGGTAATGGTTCTACGGAAGATATCACTTCACGTATTTTGGACCTATGCTCTCCTATCGGTAAAGGTCAACGTGGTTTGATTGTTGCGCCGCCAAAAGCGGGTAAGACGCTATTATTGCAAAATATGGCGCAAAGCATTGCTTATAACAATCCAGATGTTGTGCTAATGGTACTGCTCATTGACGAACGTCCTGAAGAAGTTACCGAAATGCAACGTATGGTGAAAGGTGAAGTTATTGCTTCTACTTTCGATGAGCCAGCAAGCCGTCACGTACAAGTGGCTGAGATGGTCATTGAAAAAGCTAAGCGTCTTGTAGAGCACAAGAAAGATGTTGTTATCTTACTCGACTCTATTACTCGTCTTGCTCGTGCATACAACACTGTGATCCCATCATCAGGTAAAGTTCTTACTGGTGGTGTTGACGCTAATGCTCTGCATCGTCCTAAGCGCTTCTTTGGTGCAGCTCGTAACATCGAACATGGCGGCAGCTTGACTATTATCGCCACTGCGTTGGTTGATACAGGCTCTAAGATGGACGAAGTTATTTACGAAGAGTTTAAAGGTACTGGTAACCAAGAGTTACACCTTTCTCGTAAAGCCGCTGAAAAACGTGTATTCCCAGCCATTGATTTCAATCGCTCTGGTACGCGTCGCGAAGAGAAACTCACTACAACAGATGAACTTCAGAAAATGTGGATCTTGCGTAAAATCTTGCACCCAATGGATGAAGTCACTGGTATGGAATTCTTAATCGACAAATTGGCTATGACCAAAACGAACGAAGAATTTTTCACAGCAATGAAACGCGCTAAGACCTAACTCTACTAAGATCTAGCTCTAACGTCTCAACTGCTAAAAAACCGCATTTATGCGGTTTTTTTATGTCCATTTTTTATGGTTATTCTTGCACGCTGTTATTTTCACAATCGGTCTAGTATTTTCCGCATAAAGACTCTTACCAGTCCAAACGATGCATCTTGCTCCTCTCCCACAATGGACCAGCCATGTTTAACATAGAATTTGAGCGCTTGCTCATTGCCTTTAAAGATTTCTAACCGCAGGTGTTCATAACCTTCATCTCGTTGCATACTCTCAACCTGCGCTAATAGATACCCCCCTAAACCGGTTTGCTGTAATTGAGGATGGATCATCAAGAGATGGATGAATCCCTCTTCAGCAGCGCAGAAGCCTTGTATTTTTCCATCCACCTCAAGCAGCATGATATTTTCAAGATGTTCAATAATCTCTTTGTCTGAACCACCACCATTGATAAACCAGTCAACGCCTTCATCACCTAAGAAGGAACGATAACACTTGTCTATCGTCTCTCTCGCTAACGTCTTTATAACGTCTAAATCTGCGGCATCGGCTTGCCTAACTTTTGTCATTGGTTGCCTGTCAGGAATGTCTTTAATCAACCTGCTATTTGTCCGTGCCAACCACGCTTTTGAGCGCACCCTTAACATATCTCTGAGCAGTAATACCACCGGCGTCACATGCTCTCGGCCAGGACAAACAAGATAGAGGTCGGCCTCTTCACCAACGTAATCCGTTAGCATAGGCACTAATCGCCCTGATTCAAGATCATCCGTTAAATCAAGGCAGGACTTAAACACCACCCCTTGGCCAGCCACAGCCCAGCGCCGTGCAACATCAGCATCGTTGCAGGTTCGATTAGACGTCACTCGCACCTTATATTGCTGACCTTCTTTGCTGAAAAACCATTGATCATGCGTGCGCTCATCTAACATAAAGAACAAGCAGTTATGTTGCTGCAGCTGCTCTAAATTATTAACCGCTCCCATGCGCTCGATATACTCAGGCGAAGCACATAGTACTCGCGTGGAGTCACAAATTTTAAAGGCCACCAGCGATGAATCTTTGGGTTTACCAGAGCGTAATGCGACATCAATTTTGTCTCGATAAAAATCAGACAAGTTATCGCCAATATGAAGACGAAGTTTGAGTTCTGGATACTCGGATAGAAAATCATCGAGCCAAGGTAATATGATATTACGGCCAACATCCGATGGTACGGCTAGACTCACGGTGCCCGAGATCTGGGTCAGGCTCGAGGTAATTGCCCGCTGCCCCATGTCAAGATCAGCTAATGCCGATCGACAATGGATCAGATACCGCTCGCCAGCATCGGTTAGCCTAAGGCTGCGAGTACTGCGAATAAACAAGGTTGTACCTAGCTCTTTCTCTAACCTTTTAAGGCCTGCACTTGCCACCGCAGAAGAGATATCCAGCTCAACCGCGGCGCCCGTTAGGCTGCCACAATCAGCGACTCTCACGAAAAGAGTTAGATCATTTAGCTGCATTATCAATTATTCCTTTATAAACGACCGACCATTACTAATACTTTATTGTATTAAATCACCACGTTTTTACCAATAAAAATTCTACTTAATCAGAGCATCACTGTTAGTGATTTTTATATCAGCCAAAAAAAAGCCTGCAAGTGCAGGCTTTAATGTTTAGCGTCTTTAGTCCCCCACAAGAGTCGATAGCCATGGGGTTTGAGCACTTTTTTCAACCCATAAACCTAAACTAAAGTGACTGCCATTTTTCGTCTTAGATAGGCAATCTGCTGCATATGCGGCAGGTCCTTAGGGCAATTATCTTGGCACCCGAGCAAAGTCATGCAGCCAAAGACACCGTCTTGGTTACCAATCACATGATAATAATCTTCAAGCTCACGACCGTCACGGCTATCAAGCTCAAAACGCGCAAGTTTCATCATGCCCACGGCACCAACAAAGGTTTCGCGCATCTGTTTAGTGGCACAGGCTGATACACATACACCACACTCTACACACCGTTCTAGCTCGTAGAGTTTGGCTGCTTCTACAGGGTCCATCGGCGCTTCTAAGCGGTGAACATCCAAATCATCACTGATGGGATGTAGCCACAACTTTAAACGCTCAGCCAGCTCGCGCATAAACTTGCCGGTATTGACCGACAGATCACCAATCAATTCAAACCCAGGTAGCGGCATCAACATGATGTCACCTTTCGGGTATTTGCGGGTTAATGTTCGGCAAGCCAACGTCGGAAAACCGTTAATGACCATAGCGCAACTGCCACAAATACCTGCTCGGCACACAAAATCAAATTGCAACGAGGTATCTTGTTCTTCACGTAAACGGTTAAGCGCAATAAAGACCGTCATACCCGGTGTTTCTTCAAGCTGGTACTTCACCATTTTAGGCTTATCGCCCGGTTCTTGTGGATCATAACGGAATATATTAAAGGTTAACATCCGCCCTTTTGTGGCTTCTGGGCTCATTTCGCCTCTCCTGCAACTTGCTGATCTAACATTTCACTCAAACGCTCATTCTTAGGTATTAATGACTCTGGCACCTCAAATGGCATTAAGGCATTTTGTCTTTCGTGCCTATCGGCATCATCACCTAACTGACTCAATATCTCAGTGATCTGCTGCTCGCGCTTGCCCGTATCAGGATGCGCTATCGCATTGTTAATACCATAACCACGGTAGCCAGGCGGTAACTCCATCTTCATCACATCCAACTGCTCATATTCCAGCGTCGGCGATAACGCTTCTGCGTTTGGCCAGCTTGCCAAAGTGCGGTTTAGCCAGTCTTTATCGTTACGCTGCGGGAAATCTTCACGAGCGTGTGCTCCGCGGCTCTCAGTACGTGCTGCAGCGCCAGCAGCAACCGTTAGCGCAACTTTCAGCATACGTTTAACACGCAGTGCTTCTACAAGCTCTGGGTTAGCGTGGCGCTTCTTACATTTAAGGCCTAATGCTTGAGCACGCTTAAGTAACGCTTGTAGCTCGTTAACGGCTTTTTCAAGCTCAGGGCCATTACGGAAGATGCCCACGTAATCCATCATGATCCGTTGCATCTGCTTTTTCAGTTCAAACGGACTTTCAGTCCCTTCACCATCGACTAAGTCATCAATCTCGCTTTGCACTTTGCCAACAAAAGACTCAACCAGACCAGTATCAATCTCTAAGGTATTTTGCTGGCAGAAATCAGCCACGTACTTGCCGATAATCATGCCGCCAACGACCGTTTCAGCAAGAGAATTACCACCGAGTCGGTTAAAGCCGTGCATATCCCAACAAGCGGCTTCACCTACACTAAACAGGCCTTTTAACTGCGGATTCTGCCCTGTTGAATCGGTACGGATACCCCCCATTGAATAATGTTGAGTCGGGCGTACTGGGATCCACTCCTTAGCAGGATCGATACCTAAAAAGTTCTCACAGATCTCTTTCACTTCACGCAAGTTAGTTTCAACATGCTTACGGCCAAGCAAGGTAATATCAAGCCATAGATGCGGTCCATAAGGGCTATCAACGCCTTTACCTTTGCGCATATGTTCGGTCATACGGCGCGACACTACATCACGTGATGCCAACTCTTTCTTTTCAGGCTCATAGTCTGGCATAAAGCGGTGACCATCTTTATCTCGCAATAAGCCGCCGTCACCACGACAACCTTCTGTCGTTAAGATCCCGACGGGTACGATGGCTGTAGGATGGAACTGCACCGCTTCCATGTTACCCAACTTGGCAACACCAGTTTCAAGCGCAAGTGCTTGGCCTATCCCTTCACAGATAATGGCATTGGTTGATACTTCATAAATTCGGCCGTAACCACCGGTGGCTATCGTGGTCGACTTAGCGACATAAGCACGTAGTTCTCCGGTCACCAGACAGCGTGCTACTACGCCATGGCAGCGCTTACCATCATGGATAAGCGATAAGGCTTCCATGCGCTCATGCACCGGGATATCCATCGATATCGCTTTGTTATCGACGGCATATAGCAGTGAATGACCGGTACCATCAGCCGTGTAACAGGTACGCCATTTTTTAGTACCACCAAAGTCACGGGCATTAATTAAGCCATGCGCAACTTCAGCCTCTTCGAGGGTGACTTTCTCGGCGTTAACCACCACTTGTCTTGGGCCTGCCGTAACACGTGTCCAAGGTACGCCCCAATTCGCCAACTCACGGACTGCTTTAGGGGCACAATGAGCAAACATACGTGCCACATCTTGATCGCAACCCCAATCAGATCCTTTTACCGTATCTTGGAAGTGCACATCTTCATCATCTCCCATACCTTTCACGGTATTGCCCAGACTTGCTTGCATGCCACCTTGCGCCGCAGCCGAATGCGACCGTTTAGCAGGGACTAATGACAATACAACAGTATCTAGCCCACGCTCTTTTGAGGCGATGGCGACGCGTAATCCAGCAAGTCCAGCGCCGATCACTAACGAATCGGTATATATCAGTTTCACACGTGCTCCTTAAGCGGGTACAGAGTCAATTTATGGTTCTTACATTCAAATATTTGATTTACACAGCATTGTGCTAATAAGTGCTTTCGACTAACCATTTGCGTAAGGCAAAAAGGCCAGCAATGAAGCAATACCCACCACAATAAAGATGGCACTGATAATGCTTTTTATTTTTTTCAGCCTGCTACGACTATTGAGATCTCTGACGGCACCCCACTTAACCGCAACACGATATACACCAATGGCTGCATGCAGTTCAACGCAAAAGAGTAAAGGTAAATACAGTAACCATACGCCCTGTTGCCAAATTCTATCCGCACTGCCATAAGGCCCTATGGTTTCCGGTGCAGCGCCAATGAGCCACAAATGCACTGGCAATAGCAAAAAAATCACCACGCCAGTAACGGCTTGCCAAACCCATAAACGAGTGTCGCCGTGGTTCACCATGCTGAGTTGCTGCTTTAGCGCTTTTTGTTGACGTAGGTTGAGCGGCATTTTGTGCGCCGCAACCAAAACGTGAACCAATACGATAGCGGCAATAACAACGGCGATGACCGTCACCACCCAAGGGTAGCCATGACCGTCAGCCGTTAAAAAACTCAGTTCCATGGTTTTAGCGACCCATATCATCGCATCTTTACCCAATAATATGGATGACACCAATAACAGGTGCGTCCACAAAAATACCGCTAGCACTACCCCACTGGCGCTTTGGCTTATATCAAGCCAACCACTCAATTTACCGCGATTTTTTATTATTCTCATTCGCTTCCCTATCCATGTTGTTGAATTTTCGCTTAAAGACACTGTAACCAATGTCGCTCACAAATAACTTCCCAACAGTGAGGTAGATCAACAAAAAAGTAATTAATCCAGCGATACCTAATTTATCGATTAATAAAATATGGCCGTAACTAACTAGGGCGATAAGCTTCAACGGGCAAGCTCAAATCACTGCCAATGATTAGATAAGATATAAGACTCATAAGACCAATGACGATAAGATAAATAATCAAGCCTTTAGCCAGCTTACGCAGCCCCGTACGTTTAGTGGTTAAACCCCACTTAACTGCCACGCGATAAAGTCCTATCATCGCGTGGATCACCACAGCAGGTAGCAGTAAGGCGTATAGCAACCAAGCATTTTGGTTGTAGACTCTGTCAGCCGAAAGATGGGGACCTATTTCTGGATTGGCTATCATGGTAAAGAGGTGTACAGGCACAAGGAAGAACAACACAAAGCCCGTAATCAGCTGCCAGAACCACGCATGGCTGTCTTTATGATTAATCACTGACATATGACGTCTAAGTGCACGCCACTGCCCTATTTGCGCAGGGAAACGACGTAAAGCCACTGCCGCATGCGCCATCACCACCAGTAACATAAACACCGAAAAAACCTTAGTGACAATCGGGAAGCCATGTCCCGTTGAGCTAAACATGCCCCCTTCGAGAAACTGCACTACGGTATAAAACGCCTCTTTACCAAGTAAAATGCTAGATTCAAAATGTAGATGAGCTAATAGAAAGCAGCCCATCAATACACCGGTGATGCTTTGTATTTTGTCCGCTTTAGCTGATGCGGGATGTCCGGTTGCGCTTACGTAGGATGCTAACATAGTAGTTATCTTGTTTATCTTATGCCTAGTCGTGGGATTTACACTCTAGCAACTTGTTAATCACCTCGTTGAAACTGCATTTTCAATCGTGATCTTGCTCACGCTCTTTCAAGTGAGTATTAGAGTAAGATCACAAACAAGGCATAAAACACAGAACAGCGGTAATACCTTTTAACCAATGATTTTCAGCTACTTGAAGCAACATTTCAAACAAAACAATCTAAACGTCCTCCTGAGAGATACTGTTATTACAAGCGGACTATAAGTCACTAATTGCTCAAGTAAAACAGTGACTAATTGCCATAGAGTCCTGCACCTGATTTAAGCTTAACGAAATACCCAACTCACTTCAAAACGCTGGTTTCAGAGCTCAAGTAGGATAGCTGAACAAAGCAATGATTGAGATAATGGTTATTCCCTTTTCGACATGCTGAATACTGCATTCTGAGGTCGTTTGGGTATACAATACGTCGATATATCTAGCTAACGAGAATTGTCATGCCTTGGATCCAACTAAGAATTGATACCGACGGCCCTCACGCAGACGCACTTAGCGATCAGCTGATGGAAGAAGGGTCAATTTCCATTACCTTCGAAGACGGTAAAGACACCCCGATCTATGAACCCACTTTGGGTGAGACACCACTGTGGAGTCACACGGTCATCATTGCACTCTTTGAGGCCGATCACGATTTAGCACCTGTGGTTGAGCGTCTAAAACTGCTGCCTTATTTAGGTAAAAACTTCGGCCATAAGATAGAGCAAGTTGAAGACAAAGACTGGGAACGTGAATGGATGGATAACTTCCACCCAATTAAGTTTGGTGACCGCCTTTGGATCTGTCCAAGCTGGCGTGAGATCCCAGATCCAACCGCGGTCAACGTGATTTTAGATCCCGGCCTTGCCTTCGGCACAGGTACTCACCCAACCACCGCTTTATGTTTAGAGTGGCTAGATGGACTCGACTACCGCAATAAAGACGTCATCGACTTTGGTTGTGGCTCAGGCATTCTCGCTGTCGCTGCGCTCAAGCTAGGGGCTGAACGTGTCACAGGCATCGATATCGATTACCAAGCAATTGACGCATCTAAAGCCAATGCAGAGCGTAACGGCGTGCAAGACAGGCTTTCGCTGTATCTGCCAGAAGACCAACCCGCAGATCTGCAAGCAGACATCTTAGTGGCAAACATTCTTGCAGGCCCATTACGTGAATTGGCGCCATTAATTGCTGATAAAGTGTTGCCAGGCGGCCAACTTGCCCTTTCAGGTCTACTAAAAGAACAAGCTGAAGAAGTTTCAGCCTTTTATAGCAAATGGTTCGACATGGACGAGCCTGCTCACAAAGACGACTGGAGCCGCTTGACAGGGATACGCAAATAACGGTAATACGCGGCGCACTCTGCGCCGCGACAGACTTCTCACCTAGCAAAAGTCAAGAAAAAAAGTTGCCCTCAGGTCATTTATTGACCTTTTCACAGGCTTGAAAAAGGCGTACTATAGCGCCCCTTTGACGAGCAAGGTGATTTGATAAATGCAGATTGGACCCTATCGACTGAAAAATCAGCTGATCGTGGCCCCAATGGCAGGTGTCACGGACCAGCCCTTTAGAAATCTTTGTATTCGTTATGGCGCAGCCATGGCGGTTTCAGAGATGCTTTCATCTAATCCTGATGTTTGGGATACCGATAAAAGCCGCTTACGTATGACACACGTAGGTGAAGACGGAATACGTTCGGTTCAAATAGCCGGTTCAGACCCTGAATTAATGGCGAATGCCGCTGTTGTGAATGTGCAACAAGGCGCTCAGATCATTGATATCAATATGGGCTGTCCAGCAAAAAAAGTGAATAGAAAGCTAGCAGGCTCCGCTTTGTTGCAAGATCCACAGCAAGTAGAATTAATTCTACGTGCCGTAGTAGCAGCAGTTGATGTGCCTGTGACACTAAAAATTCGAACGGGGTGGGCTCCAGAGCACAGGAATGGTGTTCATATCGCCCAGATTGCAGAAGATTGTGGCATTGCTTCGTTAGCCGTTCACGGCAGAACAAAACAGTGCATGTACAAAGGCAATGCCGAGTACGACACGATTAAAGCAATTAAAAAACAGATCTCGATACCTGTCGTCGCTAATGGAGATATTTTAACGCCAGAGAAAGCACGCTTTGTGCTGGATTATACTGGTGTGGATGCTTTGATGATAGGCCGGGGCGCTCAAGGACGGCCTTGGATATTTAGGGAAATCCAACATTACTTGGACACAGGTAATAAGCTAGCGCCCGTTGAGATGGATGAAAAGCGTCAATTGATGCTGGAACACCTTAAACTGCTTTACGCATTGTATGGCGATTATAAAGGCATCCGTTTCGCAAGAAAGCACGTTGGATGGTATCTAAACCAAGAAACACAACGCGCTTTTCGAGCTGAGTTTAATCAGCTTGTGACCGTTGAAGAACAATGTTCCATGGTGGAACACTATTTTGATGAATTTGCAGCAAATAAATAAAGAGCAGAATACGAATGTTTGATCAAACAACTCACACTGAAGTTCACCCACTGACTGTTGGCAAAATCGAAACCGCAAGTGGCGCAATCAAGCCACAGTTATTACGCGATGCAGTAAAGCGTGCGGTAACAAACTTTTTCGCTCAGATGGACGGGCAAGAAGCTGAAGAAGTATATGAAATGGTGTTAAGCGAAGTTGAAGCTCCGCTGCTAGATATCATTATGCAACATACTCGCGGCAACCAAACTCGTGCTGCAAACATGCTAGGTATCAACCGTGGTACTTTGCGTAAAAAATTAAAAAAATACGGCATGAACTAAGACTCACGTCTTAATATGTTGTATCGAAACGGGTTAATCAGAAATGGTTAACCCGTTTTTGTTTATACGTCCCCCCATATGCCTCCGTTGTGTTGTTGCTCTTTCGAAAATCACCTAAGCCTACAGCTACTTACCCACAGAATATTTCATCCGACAAGATGCTCGCCAAAGTCTTCAACACTGATTGACTATCACGGCCTAAAACTTCCCAAACCTTCATTCGACCACACCTCCTCAAAGATCAGGGCTTCAGCCACACACATGAAACTCAGATGACACCAATGATAATAAACTCAGCTAAACATTGGCATAATTTGATGTTTAACGCTGTCCCATTTAATTACCTGTTGCTGAAGTAATTTCTCACAATGAGCAAGCTTGTAAGCTGCTTAATCTTCCATTGTGATCAAAAAAGCTTCTAACTGAGTGATATTCATGCCATATTTTTGCTTATTCACCACTTTATTCAAGCTAAATAGGGACGTCATTGCGAGCATTTGATTTTGATTTAAAAGGTTTGCAGGTGTTTGTGATTGCAGCCCAAACTGGCAGCATGACAGAGACGGCTAAACGTTTAGGATTGACGCAATCTTCAGTCTCTCAGACCCTATCGATGCTAGAAAAGAACCTTAAGGTCGAACTGCTTGATCGCAGTGTTCGGCCTCTTGCACTTACTATCGCTGGCCGTTATTTTTTCGATCAATCTAGCCATCTTCTTTCCCAAGCAGAGCAAACCCAAAAGGTGTTTACTCAGGGGACATTTGAACAGCTTCATTTAGTGCGTATTGCCATGGTTGATTCTCTGGCAACCTCTTTAGGTAAGCCGTTAATTGAAGTGGTAAAGAGGCGAACCGAGAACTGGAGTCTAACCACGGGTCGCTCTCATATGCACGCGGATGCGCTGGTGTCTCGTCAGGTCGATATTATTATTTCTGATGATGCACTTGAAGACTGTGATGACCTCTGTCGCTACCCCATATTAAGCGAGCCTTTTGTGTTAGTGGTTCCTCTGAATTTAAGCTGCCAATATGCAGATGTGAGTTCCATTAATGATATTAATCGTTTACTGCAAAAGCTAGATTTTGTGCGCTACACCAATGACTCTTTAATCGGCACCAATATAGAGCGGTACTTAAGACGAGTTGGCCTTGAGCCTGCCATGAGGTTACAGCTCGACAATACCTTTGCCGTGCTCTCTATGGTCGCGTCTGGCCTAGGCTGCACCATCACCACACCGCTATGTTTATACCAGAGTGGGATCCCTTTAGCGCAAGTAAGGTGCCTGCCTCTTCCTGCTAACGATGGCTTTAACAGGCGTCTTACCTTGGTCACTCGACGGCATGAACTGAGCGATTTGGCTGAGCAGATGGCCAGAGACAGTTGTCAAATCATGTCTCAGTGTTTCCTACCAGAGCTTGAAAAGGATCTGCCTTGGCTGGTATCAGCCATCGATATTGGTTAGTGCGTAGAATGAGTTTTTGCGACTAAAAACTAAAAAATAAGCCGCTGATGTTTTTCATAGTATTAAAATTATTAATACTACAGCGTTAGTACAAATGATTGTTGTTGTCGTTAAGCCAGGAGGCTATTAGGTTCGGTCAGGTATTAATTCAAAGCGAATTATCCGGGCCATTTCGCAAACCAAGATAAAGGGAAGTGTCATGTCACATGAATCAAAGATACAACATGCTCCTAACACAAAAAATAAAAGCATTGAGTATAAAGCCGTTTCCGATGAATACATGAGCCAACGTCAACTCAAAAAAGGGGTTGCTGGCTGGGTACTGCTGGCCAGTCTGGGGATCTCCTATGTGATTTCAGGCGATTTTGCCGGATGGAACTTTGGTCTTGAACTTGGCGGATTTGGCGGAATGCTTATCGCCACTCTGGTGATGGGCTTAATGTATATCTGCTTAGTATTAAGTTTAGCGGAGATGTCATCTTCACTGCCGACGGCTGGCGGTGGCTATAGCTTTGCCAGACGCGCCATGGGACCTTGGGGCGGATTTCTCACCGGCACAGCTATTTTATTAGAATATGCCATCGCGCCTGCCGCTATCGCTATCTTTATTGGCGGTTATGTCCATGAGCTTGTCGGTATAGACGGGCCGATTGTCTATGCGGCCTTCTATGTGGTGTTTGTCGGTTTGCATCTGTGGGGAGCTGGTGAAGCACTGAGGATCATGATGGGGATAACCCTGCTCGCGGTGATCGCTATAGGTGTCTTTATGGTGGGCATGGTGCCACATTTCGACTCGGCCAATCTATTCGATATTGCGGCCAACCCTAATGTTGCAGGATCCAGCAGTTTCCTTCCTGAAGGTTATATGGGGATCTGGGCCGCACTGCCATTTGCGATGTGGCTGTTTCTTGCGGTAGAAGGCGTGCCATTGGCCGCTGAGGAAGCGAAGAACCCAGCGAAAGATATGCCTAAGGGGATTATCGCCTCTATGTTGGTATTGATCGTATTTGCTGCAGCGGTGTTATTGCTCGCTCCTGGGGGCGCGGGCGCCGAAGCGATGAAAAACCATGGCGCGCCATTAGTGGGGGCACTGCAATCTGTTTATGGTCAGGACTCACTGGCAGCCAAGTTTGTTAATATTGTCGGTCTGTTTGGCTTGATTGCCAGCTTCTTCTCTATTATTTATGCCTATTCACGTCAAGTTTTCGCCCTCTCCCGCGCCGGTTATTTGCCCCGTTTCCTCTCGCTGTCTGGAAAACGTAAAGTGCCTGTTTGGGCGTTAATCGTACCGGGAATATTGGGCTTTCTGTTGTCGCTAACCGGTGAAGGTGACTTGATGATCACCATGGCGGTATTTGGCGCTACTATCTCCTACGCGATGATGAGTTTGTCACATATTTTACTGCGTAAAAAAGAACCTAATCTTGAACGACCTTATAAAACCCCTGGCGGTATTTTCACATCCTCTATCGCGTTAGTGCTCTCACTCGTCGCACTCGCTTCCACCTTTGTGGTAAGCCTTCAGGCTGCCATGTGGTCAGCCCTCTTTTATCTCATAATGGTGACTTACTTTGTCCTCTATAGTCGTCATCGATTGGTGGCTTCGGCACCTGAGGAGGAGTTTGACATGATCGCCTCAGCTGAGTCTGAACTTAATTAGTATTAAGAGGCTGGCAGTGAGCCACTTTATTCTGTCAGCCAAGCTTATTCCCTGCAAATTTAGCGACTAAGATTAAAAAAATATAATAAGTAATAAATGAAGTCTGACGATGAACTGCAGCGCTAAGCCAAGTTCATCTTATCAAGAACAATAATAAGGAAGCGCGAATATGGAAGCCAGACAAGTTAACAGTATTGCCGATGCCATTGCCATTATAGAGGAGCGTGGTTTAGCCCATATTAAGGTTGGTCTATTTGATAATGATGGGGTGATGCGCGGTAAGTATATGTCTAAGTCCAAGTTTATAGCTTCCTTAGATAAAGGCTTTGCATTTTGCGATGTGGTACTTGGTTGGGACGTCAAAGATCAACTCTATGACAATGCTAAATACACAGGGTGGCACACAGGTTATCCCGATGCACCAGTGCGGATATTACCCCATACCTGCCGCGATGTAATTGGTGAAGAAGGCATGCTGCTGTTTATCGCAGAGTTTGCCGGAGAAGCTGAAGCTGTCTGCCCACGAGGGACACTAAGACGTGTGATAGAGAAAGCTGAAAGCATGGGCTTTAACCCGTTTGCGGCATTGGAATATGAGTTCTTTTTGTTTAACGAAACACCAAAATCAATCCGCGAAAAAAACTTCCGCAATCTAGAGACAATAACCCCAGATTGGTTCGGTTACTCAATGATCCGTAACTCTGTGCACTCTGATCTTTATCAAGCTATTTTGTCGATGTCTGAGACCATGGATTTTCCTATCGAAGGGATCCATTCCGAAACAGGCCCAGGCGTAATTGAGGCGGCGATTGCGGTTGATAATGCCGAAGCGGCGGCCGATAAAGGGGCACTGTTTAAAACCTTTATGAAGGTGTTGGCACAGAGACGGGATCTGATGGCGACCTTTATGGCGAAGTGGTCAGGGGATTATCCGGGGCAAAGTGGCCATATTCACCTCTCATTACAAAACAAAGATGGTAGCTCGGCTTTTTATGACCCCAGCCAGACTCACAGCATGAGCAAAATACAACGGCATTTTTTGGCTGGCCAACAGGCATTGATGCCTGAATTTCTGTGCATGATAGCCCCGACTATTAACAGTTATTCTAGGATGGTCCCCGGATTCTGGGCGCCTACTGATGCCACTTGGGGCGTTGAAAACAGAACCACGGCTTTGAGGGTTATTCCTGGATCGGCGTCATCTCAGCGGGTTGAATATCGACTCGGTGCAGCCGATGCGAACCCCTACCTTGCACTTGCTGCTGCACTGGCCAGCGGCCTCTATGGCATAGAGCACGAGTTAGAACCGCAAGCTCAAGTGAAAGGTAACGCTTACGAGCAGAGCCATGATGCGTCATTAGCGCTGCCCGCCACCCTGTGGGATGCGACGCAACGATTCAAGCTATCTTCAGCGGCAAAAAGCTGTTTTGGTGAAACCTTTGTCGAGCATTACGCCATCAGCCGTGAGTGGGAAGAGCGTGAGTTTAGAAAGCATGTTACCGATTGGGAGATGGAGCGTTATTTCGAGATTATTTAAGCCCACAAGCATCTTTCTGCTGCGGTGAGTTTTATGGTGCAAGCCACTTATTTGAAGTTAAAGTTGAAATTTAAGTTGTAGCAATGGAGTTACCTTATTTATGGAATCATTCTCGAAACCAGAGATGCAGCACACCCTATCTCCCATAGATGGCAGCATTTTTGTCAGCCGTCCGCTCGCTGACGAGCATCAGCTATTAGCCTCTGTCGAGCAAGCAACGGCAGCCTATAATAGTTCTGAGGCAAGCTGGAAACTGACCCCGCTATCTCAACGTAAAGCCTTATGTAAACAGGCTATCGAGCAGTTATTGAGTCATAAAGATGACATAGCGAAAGAACTGAGCTGGATGATGGGACGACCTATACGTTACGGCGGCGGTGAGCTTGCCGGCGTTGCCGAGCGCAGTGACTATATGATTGAGGTTTGCGAGCAAGCGTTAGCGGATATCCAGCTCGAAGAAAAGTCAGGCTTTACCCGTTATATCAAACGTGAATCCTTAGGCACAGTCTTGGTTATCGCTCCCTGGAACTACCCTTTTTTAACCGCGATAAATGCCATCATTCCTGCTTTATTGGCGGGTAATTGCGTGATCCTCAAACACTCAGCTCAAACACCACTGTGCGCCGAGCGCTTATATCAGGCCTTTAAAGAAGCGGGATTACCTAAAGGCGTTTTTCAATACTTGCATATGAGTCACGATAACACCGCCAAACTTATCGCCAATGAGCAGATCAATTATGTGGCGTTTACCGGCTCTGTTTATGGCGGGAAGATGGTAGAAAAGGCCGCTTGTGGACGCTTTATTGGTGTTGGTCTAGAGCTTGGCGGCAAAGATCCCGCCTATGTCCGTGAGGATGCGGATATAGACAGTGCCGTTGAGACCTTAGTCGATGGTGCTTTTTTCAATTCAGGACAATCTTGCTGCGGAATTGAGCGCATCTACGTCCACCAGCACGCTTATGATGAATTTGTCAGTAAGGCGGTGGCCTTAACCAAACAATACCAGTTAGGGCGTGCAGATGATCCAAGCGCCACCTTAGGCCCCATGGTGCGCACCTCAGCGGCGGATTTTGTCAGAGAGCAGATAGCTGATGCAATTGAGCAAGGTGCCATAGCCCATATAGACGAAGCACTGTTTCCGCTGAGTCAGAACGGAACGCCTTACCTTGCACCACAGATCCTAACCCATGTGGATCACTCTATGAGCGTGATGACACAGGAGTCGTTCGGCCCTGTGGTCGGGATAATGAAAGTATCGAGTGATGAGCAAGCCATTACATTAATGAACGACAGCGATTTTGGCTTAACCGCCAGTATCTTTACCCAAGATATCGACCTCGGGATTGCGTTAGGAGAACGCCTGCAGACAGGGACTTTTTTCCTTAATCGCTGTGATTATTTAGATCCCGCATTAGCGTGGACTGGGGTAAAGCAGTCGGGACGTGGCTGCACTCTATCTCAGTTAGGATTTGAGCAGCTGACTCGGCCTAAGTCATTTCATATAAAGCATATTTAACTCAGTGCCCGTATAGGCTAGATCCAAAAGGGAGTAGAAAGATGGATTTACATGCAAGTTGGAATTTCCCCACCGCCATCACAGTGGGTGAAGGCTGTTTAGATCAGCTTGGTGAGCGTTGCAAAGTACTTAATATGACCAAAGTGCTGTTGATCACCGACCCTGGTTTATCCGGTTTGTCGATGGTCAAAGAGGCAATAGCATATTGCATAGAAGCTGGACTTGAAGCTGATGTTTTTGCTGATATACAGGGAAACCCAACCGGCAACAATGTTCGCGATGGCGCACTGTTTTTAAACGCTGGCGGTTTCGATGGTGTGGTAGCGTTCGGTGGCGGCTCAAGTTTAGATGCAGCAAAAGCAATCGCCATGATAGCGAAGCAAGCGATCTCTTTATGGACCGCAGAAGATATTGGCAGTAATTGGACTCTTGTCGATGAAAGCCTAATGCTTCCAGTGGTGGCAGTGCCCACCACTGCAGGGACGGGTTCTGAAGTAGGCCGCGCGTCAGTCATCACCGACACCGATGGACCTCATCATATTAAACGCATTATCTTTCATCCCAATATGCTACCCGCGCATGTTTTGCTCGACCCGATATTAACCTTAAGCTTGCCACCTCATATTACCGCGGCAACGGGTTTAGACGCCTTGTCGCATAATCTAGAAGCCTATTGTGCGCCTTTTTATCACCCTATGGCGGAGGGAATTGCTATTGAGGGGATACGTTTAGTGAAAGACTTCCTTCCAAGAGCTGTGACCAATGGTGAAGACATTGAAGCGAGAACACAGATGCTAGTAGCTTCGACTATGGGAGCGACCAGTTTTCAACGTGGTTTGGGCGGAATGCATGCTATCGCTCACTCCCTTGGTGCGCTGTATAACAAACATCATGGATTATTAAATGCGATTTTAATGCCCTATGTGTTGATACGAAACCGCAGTGTTATAGAGGAGCGCATCACACGTTTGTCGCGATACCTTGAGTTAGATGACGCGAGTTTTGATGGTTTTCTGTCTTGGGTGCTAACGCTAAGGGAGCAACTTAATATTCCGCACACCTTAGCCGAGATAGGGATCAATTTAGATGACGCGGTTTTGATCGGAAAAATGTCAGCCAAAGACGCGGCTTCCGCAGGCAATCCGATAATATTAACCGATGCCGAATATTCATTGCTCTTTAGTGATGCGGTTAAAGGTCAATTAAAATAATACCCGCCTGGGAGTCACAATGTGTGGCTCTCAGCCTGCTTTATTAAACAGATTTATCAGGTAATAAAACGTTTTTCACAGAGGAGGATTGCGATGAGAATAGGGATTTTGCAATGCGATGATGTCACCGAAGCACTGCAAGCTAAACATGGTAATTATCCGATGATGTTTACTCGCCTGTTTGAGAATTTAGACACTGAATTAGCATTTTCTGTTTACCGAGTGATTGATGGCAGCTACCCCGATTCATTGGATGAATGCGACGCCTATATTACGACAGGAAGTCGTTATGGGGTCAATGATGATGAAGCTTGGGTGATCCAGTTTAGGCATTTCATCGCCAAACTCTATGCCTGTAAGAAAAAGCTCATTGGGATCTGTTTTGGTCATCAGATGATGGTCAAAGCGTTGGGAGGTGAGGTCATCAAATCTCCAAAAGGCTGGGGCGTAGGTGTGACTACATCAATGATCACTCAGAGAAAACCTTGGATGGATGGAGCTGCAGAGGCGATATCTTTGGTGGTAAGTCATCAAGATCAAGTGAGTAAACTGCCTGAAGATACTGAGATTATTGCCGCCAGTGATTTCTGCCCCTTCTATATGATCCAGATAAACGACCACTTTCTTGGTGTTCAGGGACATCCTGAGTTTAGTAAGAGCTACTCAGAGGATCTAATGGATGCCCGCCGTGACAGGATCCCCCATCAAAGAGTTGAAATTGGCATCGAGTCACTGTCGCTTCCAGTTGACGATAAACTCGTGACTCGTTGGTTTGTGAACTTCTTATATTAAAAGGATGACCATCGTCGGTTTGATGGTCAACTCTAAGTAGAGATGTTAGTTGTGTCCCAAAAAACTCACGCTGTTATGGTATGGGCCTGCTCTTATCAAAGATCAACAACACAGGGGTAGAATAAGTGCTCCAGCCAATATCAAAACTAACTCGGTAGGGCTACCTTAGATTTATTCACAGCATTGCGACAGCTGGGTGATTTCTTGCCGCGATAATTCTTGCAACCCCAAAACTCCCCTCGAGTGCCTTCTCTCAATACCATATCGCCACCACAAACATTGCAAAGCGGTATGGTATGGCTGCAGTCGTCATTAATGCAAACCTTGAAGCCAGTAAAACGTTTACGTGTCATCGCGCTACCACAACGATCACAGCCCTCCTCTTTGTGATCGCACAAGGGAAAGTGAGAGCATGAATAGAAGGATTTAAACTGACCAGTTCTTGGCTTTAGGGTCCCCGTTGTACAACGAACGCATTTGATCTGTTCAAACAACTTTTGTACTAAAGAGGTGCTGAACTCTGCTTGCACTATTGGGTATCCGTCTTGAAGCAGCTCAACCACAAACGGACTAACATCCGTCATGTCAGCCAATACATATACCCGGTGCTTTGCCCGGGTTAACGCCACATAAAACAGTCGACGCTCCTCAGCATATTCAAATGCTTCCGACTTTGGCAAAAAGGCATCCAGTAATGCAGGAGTGACTTTCTTTGAGGGGAAACCATGCTTACCGGTTTTCATGCCAGTAATCACCACATAATCGGCCTCTTTACCTTTAGATGCATGAAACGACTGACATTCAATGGTTAAACTTGGGTATTTGGAATTTAGCAGCTTCAGCTCATTTCTGTCAGGTAACTGAAACCAAAAACGGCCAAGTAAATACACAGTCGGCTTGCGCTTGGGATCATCGTCATCCAAGTTAGCTCTTGCACTCAGCGCAGTTAATGCTTGTTCCAGTGCATTGGGGCTGGGATTGTCCGTCGTCGGCTTGTCATTATCTCCACGCTGTATAAGTGAAACGGCAGGTTGATTGACTTGAACAACCGATCGAATATCCTTCTTTAGTTGTGTCGGATTCTGAGTCACAAATTGGGTCGCGACCTCGCCAATGCTGCTGTTAAATCTAAAGGTGAGATCGAGATAAGTCTCAGCCGTTGTGCCAAAATATTCAGTGAACTTAGTCGTTAAGCTCACATCCGCCCCGGTGAAACGATAAATGGCCTGCCAGTCATCACCGACACAAAATAGTGACGCCTTACTGTTGGAGTGAGCTGAGCTAGAGTCTCGTAACGCGCGCACTAGGCGAGCTCTTGGTTCTGAAATATCTTGAAACTCATCAACCAAAATATAGCGCCATGGACTAATGAATTGACCACTTTGAACATAAGAGATCGCCTTGCCAATCATGTCCTCAAAATCAATATCGCCACAGTCAGATAAATGTTGTTGGTAACGATTTAATATCGGCACCAGCAACTCGAACGCCTTACGTGTCTGCTTGGGGTCCGCTGCGTTGTCGAATACCCTCTCGAGTCCGCGATCATCAACACAAGCCGCTTTATACAATCCAATAAGTTGGCTAAAGAGTTTTGCCAACTCTGTAACCCGTCCTAGTTCATGCAAAGTCGCAAGGATAGCGGCATCAGGTAACGGCGAACATTTGACTTGAAACGCCGTTAAAGCCTGTTCTAGCTCGCCAATTAACAACCCTTTTTTATGTTGGTAATAGAATAGCTCAATGCAAGCAGTCTCATTGTTGCTATGAAGGTCGCGCTTCCATGCCATGGATTCAAGGTATGCCTTGTTATCAATGTAAGGTGCGGTATTGTCTGCTTCATCAACGCCATAATACTCAATATAAACGCCATACTCTGGCAGGTAAAAATCCGGTTGATATTGGCGAAAATCGATACTGCTGACATCATGCTCATACTTAGCTTCGTACTGATATTCGATACCATTACTGAAGAGCCAATTAGCAATATAAAGTTCACCAAAGCTCTTTACCCTCTCAGCTTTAAGCGTACGAATATCGTTGTCATTGAGGTATTCAAAATATTCGCCTTCGGAGTCAAAATCGAAAGGACTTTTCTCAACATAATAGAACTGACTGAAATACTCGAAAAGCTGCTGACGATAGTCCTGATCTTCAAGCAGTGCAGCGAGTGTTTGTTGTACCCAGTTATCTTTGGCTTTTTCATCATCCGCCCATGGCGACAAACTGGGCGCAGTTCTCTCCACTGCGGCGATGATCTTTAACCCCAGACGGTGAAAAGTGCTCGCGTTAATATCATCAGTCCCAAGCTTATCTTTGATCCGTTGATCCATCTCATCAGCCGCTTTTCGGCCATAAGCTAGCAATAAGATCTCACTCGCTTGGGCTTTGCCACTCTCAACTAAGTACCCTGCACGCCCGACCATGACACTGGTTTTTCCGGTTCCCGCCCCAGCGAGCAGCAAATTGTTATCATCATCAATAACACAAGCCAGTCGCTGCTTATCCGTTAAAGGATTAGATTCAATATGGTCAAAAAAATCAGCATGCTTAAGCAGTTGAGATTGAATATAGCCTTCACGCAGCTGCTTTATGGTCACTTTATCCCAGCGATAAAACTGCTGTAGCTTATTTAGTGCGAGCTTAGTCGGTGTTGATAATTCAAACGACTTATATAAGGGATCGCACAGGGACTCGCACCAAGGGAACCAGCGTTTATATTCTCGCGCTATTCTTAACTGCATCTTCTCTAGTAGCGATGCACGTAGATAATGATTAGCGAGGGTAGCTTCAATCCGCGTGATTAAACGGCATAACTGCTGTTCATGAGCTTGCGCCCACAGTACTTCAACTTGTTGTTTGAATTTTGATTTGGCTAAATAACTGAGAAAAGCAAGCTGTTGTGGCTTACCATCAACTTGAAAACTTAGCAAAGTTCCAAAAAAGCTCAGAGAGAAAACAGGTGGAGATATTAGCTGCTGCCAGGATATATGCACCTTATCAACTGCAGTTTGGGGTTTGCGGTACAGCGCTAAAAACTGGCCTTTAGCACAGCTAAATTCAATACCATCAGCAGTTAACTTAACCGCATTAGATTTGCCTAAATACAGCTGGCCAAACCAACTGTGGCTAATACTTTTTTCGATGTTTTGTGGCAACAATTTAAAACCTACGACTAAATGGCTTTACGCATATTGGACGTCACTATATCGCAATTTTGCGCTGCTAATAATTATCTTTCTAAGCTTAGTGAAATACATCGCGGGCTTTCAGTGTGCAGCATGGTGTGGTAGTTGGGGCAAACGTCAATAAGGTTGGTAACCAGATCCACTTAATAGTTTTCACCAGTAGTGGCTGTATCAACTTTATGATGAAGCTGAATAAAGCCTTTTCCATCACGCAATAAACAGCATTTAAGTTGAAATTACAAACAGGGCAGATGACTCCTTAGCCCTCAATTCACGCAGCTCTTGCGTTAGGAATACGCCGATAGATATGGCTTACGTCAATACGAACTATTGAATTAGCCAAGTTTGAGTTAGAACGACTATCCGCCCTCTTGGCTGAATTGCCTTGCCCTCCAAATAGCCACGCCGCTCACCGAGCGGCGTTAGCATTTGTTTATATTTGTTTTCGAGTGAAAAAGCCGCTATTGGTTGATAGCGGCCAATCTCAAATGCAGGGCGAGACGTTATAAGGTACAGTAACTAATTTAGAGCTTGTGAGACTCAGCGAGCTTAGCTTCTGAGTGACAGACAGAACAAGATTCAAGATTGTTCTGTTGCACTACGATATCACCCTCTATATCAGCACCGTCAAGTGGTGCATTAAAGAGCGCGCCATTACTAATCATATGTGATTTGAGTGGCTCGCCGCCGCCGCTATGACATGACCAGCATGTTGCCGCCGCTGGAGACGTTAGCGTGAACTCAGCATCTTCAGAATAAGCATCACGAGTAACAAACATGCCCGATTTTTGGATATCATCAAGCTTCACAGAACCGCTAACGTGACACGCTGCGCAATCCTTAATATTTGCAGGATATTTCCAATCACGTATAGCGCCGTCTGCTAGATTTTGCTCTTCTCTGTCACCAGCATGAAGCGCGTGGACATACACCGACCAACCAAGATGGTTTAGTACAGTATCGTCTGGTGCAGTTTTTGCTGCATTAAAGGTTTTATCCCAAATAGCTATATTTGGGTTATGACAAGTTGAGCATTGCTGTTCAAGATCGTTGCGACGAGAGTGCATACCGTAAGCCATGTCACCATGACACGCAGCACAAAGCTCGTTACTTACAACCTGGCGACGCTGGGTATCAGCTAAGCCTTGCATGTCAAAGAATGATGTAACAGAGCGCAAGCGATTTTGGATAGCACCATCGGTACCAGATGGCTGCAGCTCACCTGCTTTGTTAATCATAATGGTTGATTCAATCGATACAGCACCTTTAGCTATCTCAGTACCCGTTGGAATGATTAAACCCGTATCATTTTTGGTTGGGTCTGGGTTTAGCGCACCGGAAATAACAAAGGCATACTGACCAGCGCCAACCGGAACAACTTCCATTTCATTCAACTTAGCATTAACGCTATGATCAGCCATACGACCAAGCTTACCGCCCACTAATGTTTCCATAGTGAGCATTTTATAGTTGGTTGATGCGTCCCAAGCTAACGTTGCACGTAAAGCTTTAAAGTCAGGCATTTCAGTCACGGGAGTACCGGCCGAGTCACGGATCTCTAATACCAAGGCAATTTCAGCGGTATTGTAATCGTGGCCGCCACGAGTGCTGGTGACCGGTGTAGCTTCAACGCTAATAACTTCAATACTAAACATATCACGTGCTGTCGCTAGCGCTTCAACCGGTGCAACATGGATTTCAGCAACATCGTGACAAACACCACCACAAGTCATTGGCATATCGATACCGTGAGATGGTGCGTAATCCCCTGAGTGACAAGTCGCACAAGCTTTGGCGTCATTACCCGCTAACCAATCTGAAGCGTTAGGGAGTTCGGCTGTATTTTCGCTTTCGTGGCAGCTGAGGCAATTTTTGGTTGATTCAACGTTAGTAAGGTAACTATCGAAGTGCCAACGGTGCGCACGTTCGTTAATAGTACCTTTACCATCTTTTTCACCTGTCGCGTGGCAAGATGCACAAGCGTTAAGGTCGTTAGCATAATGTGGTGAACGGTCGTAAGAGTCATATCGGGCATACGAAATATCGGTATGACAAGCTAGGCATGAGTCAGTAGATACAATCTTGCGGGTAGTCGTGACAGCTTCGCCGCTAAGCATAAAGTCTATCTCTGGCATTATGTCTTGAACACTGCCAATGACCGGTAAACCACCATAGCTTTGAACACGAACCATAAAGCGCTGTGGTACTTCACTATCAAACTCGTAGCCCTTTGCTGAGGTATCGAGGTCTAATATAGATGTAGGGTTAAAGACTGTGTATGTCCCATCTTCATTATCCGTTAAGCAAGCGCCTGCTTCATTATTAGCACTACAAGTAACATAACCAAAGCCTTGGCGTTGAGTGCCACCTTTCTCAAGCGTAGCCAGTTGGCTATGTAGGAACCGCACAGAACCAAGACCTTTAACGAGTTGGTCCTTCTCATTGGTTAACCGAAAGGTAGCAGCGCGAACGCCTTGTTCGTCAATACCGTAAGTCAGGTACTCAAGGTTAAGTGTTTCAGCAGTAGTTGCAAAAACCGGTGGAGTTACTCCATCGGACCCATCGGACCCATCTTTGCCATCTGATCCGCATGCTGCGATACCAAATGCCATAAACACCGCGAGAGGTGCTTTGAGCTGTTTGAGGTTCATCATCATTATCTCTTTTATTATAAAGACCCTATATCGGGTGTGTGTATTCTTTACTTTGAACCTGAATCGAACCTGAGCTAAAGATTAATAATCGATCATTTTTGTTAAATTTGTGACAGAGATGATGTAACTTAGTATTAGATTAACTGATTGATTTAAAATAATATATTAGCACCTAGTTATGGATTAAAAGCTAAACAACCAAACTGTACATTTGCAAGATGCACGATGTATATCCCCAAGCACACCAACGTTAGCAACAAGTCTTTACTGAACTGTAATAAATAAGCATTTTGCAACTTACAGCTAACAATAAGCCTACCAACAGCGGTAATCGTAGTGGTGATGATTTTTAACAGACCAAAAACTTGTTAAGCTGTTGATTTTAAGATATAAGTTTAATAAGTATTGGTCTTTAGGTATTTGAAAAAATTATTGTGAAGATGAAGATAGAGTTGATGCTGAACGCAATACGAATTGGCGGCATGCTCAGCCACCAAACCGTTAGCAATCAAGTTATCAACATACCTCTAAAGTAAGATTTCCAGAGTAAAAGTGTGATTACCCGAGCATTTTACTCAAGTAATCATTGTGAAGCACATAAACTGCAAATAATATGCATGTTATATTATTTGCAGTTGTTGGAGTGCCATCATGTCTCAATCAAAAGAAGTTCTGCTAGCTACCCGTGTTGGAGAGTTAGTTGCTAACGATTTTCGTACCGCTCATATTTTCAGTCAATTTGGCATCGACTTCTGCTGTGGCGGCGGGATCTCACTTGAACGCGCAATAGGTCGTTTTGATGCAGATGCTGAGGCCGTATTAAGTGCGCTGCAAAGCTTAGATTCAAATGTGGATACAGAGCAAGGACTAGCACAGTTGCCACTGCCAGATTTACTCACTTACATTGAAGCTACTCACCATAGCTATGTTAGAGAAAAGGCTCCGCTGCTCGTTGAATACAGTCAAAAAATGGTCCGTGCTCATGGTGAGAAACACAGTGAAATTAAGCCACTAGCAGGTTGGATCAATGCATTAGTCGATGATTTGATGCCTCATTTAATGAAAGAGGAGCAGATCTTGTTTCCGGCAATTCAAGGCCTGTACAGCCAAGCACAAACGCAAACGTGTTTCGGCCATATCAGCAACCCGATTAATGCCATGCTGCATGAGCATGATGATGCACTGCAGGTATTTGACAAGATAAGCGAGCTTACAAATGGTTTTCAACCGCCAGCACATGCCTGTACCACATGGCGAGTTTGTTATGCGACTCTTGCAGAATTTGAAGCGGATTTAAAACAACATATTCACATCGAAAATACTATTTTGTTTCCGCAGGCAATTGCACTAACGGCATAGACATATTTTAAGCCAGCTTACTCGTTAAGCTGGCTTATCGATATGATCTAATTAATTAAGCACTTTAGTAACTGAATATCAGAGAGAGTAATATGCGCTAGCTGTTGATGCGCCTTAGCGTATTCTTTAGCGCCAAAACCAGGATTTAGCCATACTGCTTGGCAGCCAGCCTTTCTTGCTCCATCAACATCACTTTTGGCGCTATCGCCAACATGAAGAATACTGGACAGTGGGGTTCCCAGCTTCTGAGCCGCGTGAACAAACATGTCTTTTGCCGGCTTCTGCTTTAATCCATTACCCGGACTCAGCGCAAATTCAAATATGTCACCCAATCCTATACGTTGATAATCGACGTTACCGTTACTGATGGCGATTAAACGATAGTGCTGTTTCAGCAAAGTCAGTAATACGATAACCTCTTTCGACACACTAAAATTACTGCGATAAAATCTAAAGTGCTCTAACCCAGCTTTGGCACCTTTTTTAGCTTCTGCAGCCGAATAACCCAGAGCGATTAACCCATGCTGTAGCAAGATCAATCGCGCTAAACTGGTGTCGTGTTTTAGCGCTGGCTGCTCAGCCAATAAGCTCATTTTAAGCTGACGCCAATCACTGAACTGCCATTGGGTCGAGCGAGGATAATGCTGCAATAAAAACTGTTGCATGGCTGCTTCAGCTTGGGCAATGATGGGTCGATTGTCATAGAGACAATCATCCAGATCAAAGCTAATCACGCTAAAGGCTTGCGGTCGAATAGAGATATTCATTATTTGTTACCGCCCTTTTTCGCTCGTGGATGCGCGCCATCATACACCTTCGCTAAATGTTGAAAATCAAGGCTAGTATAGATTTGGGTAGTCGACAGATTGGCATGTCCAAGCAGCTCCTGTACTGCACGTAAGTCAGCACTGGATTCAAGCATGTGGGTCGCAAACGAGTGACGTAACTTGTGTGGATGTACTTTAATGCCCAGCGTCTGCTCTCGGCCCCACTTAGCCAGCCTTGCTTGAATACTACGGTGAGCTAAGCGGCGGCCCTTTGCCGTCACAAACAGAGCGTCGTCCTCACAGGCAATAGCACGCCGAATATCAAGCCATTGTGTGATCGCAACCAATGCTAACTTACCAATTGGTACGATGCGCTCTTTACTGCCCTTGCCCAACACTTTGACTTGCGCTTGTGAAAA
This sequence comes from Shewanella sp. GutCb, assembly GCF_002836135.1. Classification (NCBI taxonomy): domain Bacteria; kingdom Pseudomonadati; phylum Pseudomonadota; class Gammaproteobacteria; order Alteromonadales; family Shewanellaceae; genus Shewanella; species Shewanella sp. GutCb. Next base: position 210,610 of record NZ_PJBL01000017.1, read on the forward strand.
CTTAATATCAACAACATCTAGTGCTGCAAGCTCTGCAAGTCGTAAACCAGAGGAGTAAAACAGCTCCATTATCGCCTTGTCTCGATAGCTTAATGGGTCATTAGCATCGATTTCGAGTAGATGGGTAACGGAATCAATATCCATATTTTTAGGTAAAGGTTTGCCTTGCTTCGGGGACCTAAGGTTAAGTGCGGGGTTAACCGAAATCTGTTGCTCTCTTAGCAGGAAATCGAAAAATTGCTTAATCGATGACAGCGTCAGAGACAAAGAGCGAGGGCTTAATCCTTGACGGCGTAGTTTAGCAAGTATGGCTTGCAGTGACTCATGTTGTAAGTCTAGCCAGCTATCATTAACTGAAAACAATGTTTCAACTCGTTTCAGCTCAAACAAGTAATTTCTCACTGTGTAGGCTGACACTTGTCGTTCGGTTTTCAGATAACGCTCAAAATCGATAAGCCAAGGTGACGTGCCCGAAGATACATTGTCAGCCATAAAGCCTCTCTGTTAAATTTTAGACAACTGATGGTCCAATAACTGCTTGAGTTGAGAAAGTAATAGATGATCCATATCGGGATGAAAGTGCATAGGATCTGAACTTGCAATAGCAAATATCACTTGACCACACTCGTTAGACAAACGAGATAAAGCGACTGAGCCGACCTCGGAACCAAACAAACGTTTCGACTCTTCAATGGTTAATCGACCAAAATAATAACCTGAATCTAAACGCTTTCTCCAAATATGAGACAACGCACTGTCGATGTCATGCACGGTGATTAATCGAACATGGCTAAATTGAAACTGCTCTTTTAAGCCGCTTGATAATACCTGACGCAACTCGCCCATATCTTCGCATTTTAGCATCTGCATCGACAATGCACTGTTAAACATGTAGATCTGCTCGTTACGTGACGCCATTGACAGTAGAGCGGTGATCTCCTCTTCAAGCTGCGCGACTCGCTGACGTAATGATTCTTGCTGACGTTCAACCAATGAAACGGCTCCTCGTTCAGCATGGGGAATACGCATCGCAATCAATAACTCAGGGTAACGGCTAAAAAAATCAGGGTTATCCAGCAGGTATTCTCGGATCAAGATCTCGTCAAACGGCGGTTGCTTCATGGTGTTATCTGTCATTGAGGAATTTGTCCATCATAAACGTGCTCTGCAGGCCCAGTCATCCATAACGGCTTACCTTCGCCATCCCAGTTGATCATTAATGTGCCACCAGGCAGATCAACGCGTACATTTCTGTCTAGCTTACCCTGTAAAATACCCACCACCACCGCAGCACATGCCCCAGTGCCACAGGCTAATGTTTCAGCTGCGCCGCGCTCATAAACGCGCAGTTTGATATAGCCAGCGTTAACCACTTCCATAAAGCCAACATTAACCCCTTTAGGAAAACGCTCATGTTGGGTCAACTCTGCGCCAATAGTATCGACATCAGTATTTGCCACATCAGCAACGTCAATCACACAGTGTGGGTTGCCCATCGATACAGCACCACAAAGGTAAGTCGCTGAGGACGCCATTAGCAAGTAGGTCTTTTCCACCTTTTTTGCGTTGAAAGGTATTTTAGCCGGTTCGAGCACGGGCACGCCCATGTTAACCGTGACTTTACCGTCTCGCTCCAGTCTCAAGGTAATCTTGCCTGACGAGGTACTCACACGGATTTTATGCTTTTGCGTTAAGCCTTTATTGCTCACGAATCGAGCAAAACAACGGGCGCCATTACCGCATTGCTCCACTTCACTGCCATCGGCATTAAAAATTCGATAATGAAAATCAAGATCCGGATCGTACGGGGGTTCAACCAATAATAATTGATCGAAGCCGATGCCAAAATTTCGGTCTGCTAGACGTCGGATCTGATCCGGTGAGAAGAACACATTTTGTGTGACTCCATCAACAACCATAAAGTCATTGCCTAAACCGTGCATCTTAGTGAATTGAATCAAGATGGACTTCCTTAAAGGTAACCGTAGCGGACGGTGTCCATCACGCTACATTCTATTGATCGAGTTTACGGTAGTAATTGTTCACCTTGCCACAATTGGGCAAGCTTTTCTCTTTCTCGGATCACGTACGCATTCTCACCATCAACCATCAATTCTGCCGCTCGCGGCCGTGAATTGTAGTTCGACGCCATGGTAAAACCATATGCGCCTGAAGAACGAATGGCTAAATAGTCACCCGCTTGCACATTAAGCTGACGATCTTTACCTAAAAAGTCGCCGGTTTCACACACAGGTCCCACCACATCGTAGCTTTGCGTCTGGCCGCCACGGTCAATAGTCGGAATAATTTTTTGCCACGCGCTGTATAACGCCGGTCTAATTAAATCGTTCATGGCACCATCAACTAAGGCAAAGCGCTTTTCGCTGTTCTCTTTGAGGTATAGCACCTGAGTGACAAAAATACCGGCGTTAGCTGCAATCGCTCTACCGGGTTCGAAAATTAGCTTAAGATCTCGCTCACCTAAACGCTCGAGTAATGCTGCGGCATAGACGTCGGGTTGTGGTGGTAACTCATCATCGTAAGTGACACCAAGACCGCCACCGACATCGAAATGCTTAATCTCGACCCCTAGATCCGCTAAACGATCGATTAAAGCCAACATGCGATCCATTGCATCTAGAAACGGCTTAATCTCAGTTAACTGAGAACCGATATGGCAATCAACACCTTTAATGTCTAACGCTGGCAACACTTTGGCACGTAAGAAAATAGTTTCAGCCTCTTCCATCGCAATACCAAACTTATTCTCTTTAAGCCCGGTTGAGATGTAAGGGTGCGTGCCCGCATCAACGTCTGGATTGATCCGCAAAGACACCGGCGCTATCTTGCCCATTCGATGTGCAACGATACTTAATTGTTCCAGTTCAGCGGCAGACTCTACGTTAAAGCAGTAGATACCAATCTCTAACGCCATCTCCATCTCAGCGACCGTTTTACCTACGCCTGAGAACACCACTTTAGCCGGATCGCCACCGGCCTCAATCACTCGAGCAAGTTCGCCGCCTGAGACAATATCAAAACCGCTGCCCAAACGTGCAAGCACATTCAATACTGCAATATTTGAATTCGCTTTAACCGCATAACAGATAAGATGTGGATGATTAGCAACCGCATTATCAAAAGCATGCCAATGTCGCTCCAGCGTTGCTCGCGAATAGATATAAAGAGGTGTGCCATGTTGCTTAGCTAACTCGGCCACCTGACATTGTTCGGCGTAAAGCTCTTCTGCTTGATATATAAAATGATCCACGTCTTTAGTCCTTGTTACTTTCTTCGCTTGGCTTAGGCTCTACGTCTGGCGACTTTTGATCCTGCTCTGCTTGATTAACATCTTGCGGCGGCGCTCTAAATAACGCACTTTTTTGCCCACAACCTAAAAGTACTAGGCTACCAAGCCCGACCAACAAAAACAGCCTCATTTTTTTCAACATCGGTTGACCCTTTAGCGCAATGACCTAAGACAGGAGCAACCCATATCAATGTCCTGCTGTGTGGCAAAAATAGTTATTCTTGATGTTTGCAGACAAGGCCATTATCAGTCAAGCCTATAACGCATTTATATCCGCTGTTTCTACAGTTATTTAGGGGCTGTTTTACTAAGATAAACACCTAAAAGATAGCCATGTGATGGGTTAATAGGCACTAGTCGCTTATTTATCGATATTTTACTGTATCAAACAGGTGTTACAATTCAGGTGAACGACTGGGTTAAACCGATATTAAACAGTTACTTAAATTTTATATATTACGTATTAATACATCAAAACCCAATAACCCTAAAATTAATGTGATTGGTAATCGCAGATTGGATTGGTAGTATTAGCTACATTAACTGCAATCTTAAAAATCTGAGGAATAATTAGCATGGCTATAACAGATTTCGAATTTCATCAACTTGCCGATGAAATGTTTCAAGCAATTGATAATGCGTTAGAGGTTCTTATTGACGAGCAAGATGCTGACGTCGATGTCGATGGTTCTGGTAATGTCTTACAATTAGAATTTAACGGCAACTCTAAGATAGTGATCAATAAGCAAGAGCCAATGCATGAGATTTGGTTAGCAACGCAGTTTGGTGGTTATCACTTTGCCTACATTGAAGGTAAATGGTTAGATCAGCGTAACGACACTGAATTCATGCCGTTTGTTATCGAATCTATTTTCAAGCAAAGTGGGCTAAAGCTAGATATCTAGTGTTTATTAAGGAGGAGGAAACTCCTCTTTTTATAAAACCTCCATCCAAACTTAAAACTCCACCTCGTAAGCCTCCTTTGAAACACCAAAAGGCAACGCAATAAGCTGGCCTTTGACGCGTTCCAATTTAAAAAACTGTGGCATATTAAACTGTTCTTTCTCTAATGTTGAGTCATTAAATGCGTGATGATGACTCACCTGGCTCACCAAGCCTTCGACATCAGCTCCCTCTTGAACATAATGATTTAACGCATTATTCTCATCTAGAATAAACACATCGAGTCCTTCTACACGTTGGCGTAAAAAGTACTGAACCGCCCCTTTTGCGGCATAGTCCTGAATAACCGAGGGGAGCTTTGAAAAAGGTTCATTGCCGAGTTCAGGTCGCGGTATTTCAACCAATTTTCTTTTTGAAAGCTGCTGGTAAAAGGACTTTGCATCGCTTAGGTTTTCGAAATGCATACCGCGATTATTAAAGAAGATACCATAGCGGATGGGACCCACTTTGAGTGGATAAACCAAGGTAGATGAATCTTGAGCTTGATCCGTTAAACGAACCGCCCTGTCTAGCAGGTTTTTAACGCTGCGTTCAGTTTGCGAGCGAAGCTTACTTGAGCAGCTAATAACCTCAATGCACACCTCGTGCGTCGCCCTTCTCATTCCGGGAGTCACTGAAGCCAGCGCTTCTAAAATCGCTTTCTCGCCTTCAAAATGATTACAATGCCACTCTCCCCAACTATTTAAACTAATAACATCAATAGACCCCAGCATATTGGTTTTATGCTTGCCCATTGAAAAAATATTACTATTCAAATAATCAGCCATTATCTCTTGGCCAAGCCACTGCTCTGTTGGATCACTATTAAAGTTGAGCAGAAATACCAATTTCTTAAAATGCCAAGGCTGACAAAGCGCCATTTTTGATACTTTCATTGAAGCAAGATCGATCAAGCCATCAAGACGCCTGGCCGCTCGAGTTAAAAACTCAGCTCTGCGCTTGCTCTTTTTAACTTCATACCAGCGAGTGCTTTGCACTGAAATGCAATTGAGTGACGCCCACACCAACAACTTAGCTTTGCTCTTGGAATGGTAAACCGCACTGTGTTGCAGAAATTGTTTGGGATTGGGTGCACATCGATATAAATAGTAATTTTTGTCCTGTTCACTATAGATAATCGAAAGATGATCTTCTGTAATTGAGCGGCTCCAGAGTTGATTAAGCGTCATAATTTGATGCTCATCTTCACTAAAGTAGGTATGTAACTTACGGGTCAACAGACCTAATTCTGAAATCCTCAGGCTCTCACTCAAGCGATGCGCAGAAGCAAAGTGCAACAGCGTTTGATAACTCCCCAGCATTAGCTCATTAAGTTGCTCATTAAACCACTGCAACTGACCACAATGCCAATACTCACAATTATCGAGTGTTTCAACTAAGCTTGCTGCCCAGCCCCAGTTTTCAACCAGTTGATGTATTTTGTAATAACGCCAATCTTTTGCTTGTTCAGAGAAACTGAGCCTCACACCGCATTTAAGATAAAAGCAACGACGAGTGATCTCAAGTCTTCTCGCATCACCCAACTTTAGTAAATAAGTTTCAATAGACTCGTACAATAGATAATAAGCATCGTTTCCTGCAGAAAAGTCGCCCTCTAGAGTGCGCTTCCAAATGTGGTCACTCACTAAACGAGTATGAGGGTATTCACTTGCGTAAGCTTCTAAAAGCAGAACCTTTAGCAACGCCTTATGCGGTTTTTCTACTCCCTTATATAGCTGCCACAATGATGCCCCAAAATATTCGCTAGCGGGTAATGCCCGAGCATCACCAAGCGATAGTAAATGGGCTCTTTTTTTGGCTTGTGGCCACCACGCAATCACCTTTCCGGCTAATTTAAAATGACTACGGTAAAACTCTTCAAGCAACAACCAATGTTGCGCACTACCGCTATGCTCATGGCCCATACTGTTGTACAGATCTTTTTGATCATCTTGGCCCATAACGAATTGTTGAGGATGCACTAAATAGATATTCACTTCGAAATCAAATTGCGCGAACCACTGGGTTAACAAACTCGCTTTCTGCGCTAATAACTCACATTGGCTCTGACTCATCGACTTATTGTGGATCAGCCAAACATCAATATCACTTTGAGAATTTTGCCCAAAGCTAGCCGTGCTCCCCATACTATAAACACCCTCTATAAGCGCGTTAGGCTTAATGGCATTGGGCGGCACGGTAATATCGAGGGTGTCACAAGCTTCAAAATCTTCCGCATTTAAATGGAAATCAAAAATCCCATTGGGCGTAAGCGGTCCATTATAACCGGGGAGTTTATCTGAATGATGGTGTAATAAAACGGGGATTAGGCGTAGCAAATACCGTTTAAGTGGCGACAATAACGCGCTCGCTCGCGCATATCGAATACAATCCAATCTTTCAGCTGCACATTCGAGCATATCGAGCTTTTCTGCCAAACTGAGTCCACTCCTTAATATAAATTGCTATGCCTAATGTATACGTCAAAATGTTCAACGGCAAGCGAGCGTGATCAAGATCACACTTTCTAACGGGATATAACGGGGTGTACTTCAAAGAATTAGCAGCATAACGTTACATCTGCTTTCGGGCAATGTTAGCATTGGTGCAACTAAGATCTAAGATGGAATATTCTGCATGTCTCAAAATGTAATCCGTATCGCAACACGTAAGAGCCCTCTTGCCATGTGGCAAGCTGAATTTGTGAAAGCTGAACTGGAAAGAATCCATCAAGGCCTCACCGTTGAATTGCTGCCTATGAGCACTAAAGGTGACATCATCTTAGATACGCCTCTTGCTAAAGTGGGTGGTAAAGGCTTGTTCGTGAAAGAACTTGAAGTGGCCATACTAGAAGACAGAGCCGATATCGCCGTTCATTCAATGAAAGACGTTCCTGTCGACTTTCCTGAAGGCTTAGGTCTTGAAGTCATTTGTGAGCGTGAAGATCCCCGTGACGCATTTGTTTCAAATGACTTTAAGAGCATTAATGAACTGCCTCAAGGTGCGGTTGTTGGTACTTCTAGCTTGCGTCGTCAATGCCAAATTCGTGCAGCACGTCCAGATCTTCAAATCAAAGATCTACGTGGTAACGTTGGTACGCGCTTAGCTAAGCTAGATGCGGGTAACTATGATGCGATTATCCTTGCAGCAGCAGGCCTTAAGCGTTTAAAACTTGAAAGCAGAATTACCAGCTTTATCTCTGCTGAAGACTCATTACCCGCTAATGGCCAAGGCGCCGTCGGTATTGAATGTCGTACCGCTGATACACGCGTAAAAGCGCTACTAGCCCCACTTGAGCATTTAGAAACTCGTCTTCGCGTCACTGCTGAGCGCGCAATGAATACTCGCCTTGAAGGTGGCTGCCAAGTCCCCATTGGTGCTTATGCAGAGCTTGACGGCGACATATTAAATCTTCGTGGTCTAGTCGGTAACCCAGATGGTAGCCAAATTATTGAAGCGGCTTCATCTGGCCATAAAGACGACGCGGAAAAGCTGGGTATAGCACTTGCTGAAGAGTTGCTAGCCAAAGGCGCTAAAACAATTCTTGATGCTGTATATGCAAAAGCGTAAATCGTATTTATGAAAGTACTACTGACACGCCCTCAAGGGCGTAATCAGTTAATGGAAGAGGCGTTATCGTTAAGAAACGTCTCTTACCTTACGACGCCTTTATTACACGTAAAACCCACTTCAAACCTTGACGATCAACAGATTGATAGCGCGTTACAGCAAGCTGATATCTTCATCTTCATTAGTACCAATGCTGTCAAATTCGCATCAACTGCAATTACTGATAAATGGCCATCATCGGCACAATACTTTGCCGTTGGCGAAGCCACCTATTTAGCCTTAAAAGCACTTGGTATTAACGCCGAAAAAGCCCCTGCTGATTGCCAACAAACGGAAGGGTTACTCAGTTTAGCAACACTAAAACATGTGGATGATAAAAATATTGTCATTGTGCGTGGCGTGGGTGGTCGAGAAGATTTAGCGCTTGAACTTTGCCAACGAAAAGCCAATTTGAGTTACTGGGAAGTCTATCAAAGAGGCTGTCCTGAGTTAGATATTTCCAATATTTGCCAACAATGGCAAACCTTCGGTATAGACACTATCATCATCACCAGTGGCGATATACTCGATAACCTCGTCAAAACTGTTCCAAATGAACTATTTGCATGGCTGCAAACTTGTCATATTATAGTCCCAAGCTCCCGAGTATATGACAAAGCTATCGCATACGGTCTAAGTACCGTAACCAATGCTAAAGCCGCTAATACTAATGCCATGCTGACTGCGCTATCTTTATAGCCTGTCACACTAACATTAGTAATGTACTCGTTTTACTGCAGCATCATCGCTTTCAAGGACTGTTTAATGGAAAACAAGCACACTGACGTCAGCTCTAGCGAGCCAAGCCCTGAAACAACCATTGCGGCGCAGCCTGTTATCGACGCGAAGTCAGAGCCACAAACCAGTACCGCACAGCATGCTGTCAACGACACGCCGATTGAATCTAATCAATCAGCTCCTTGGGGGATTATTATTACCCTTTTTATTTTGCTGATGGTCTCTTTTGCAGCGGCGGCAGGCGGGTATTATCTTTATCAACAGCTCGAAGCCCAAAAAGCACAGTCGCTGGCTTTAGAGCAAAAAATACAAGCAGAACTTGTTCAGCCAAATCAACGGATCGCTTTTTTAGAACAGCAACAAGTCCAGTTCAAATCTAATGTAGATTTAGCCCTTTCAGCCGCTCAAAGCGAGCAAGAGCAGTTGCAAGAACGCGTATCGATTATTGCTCAACGTAACCCCAATCACTGGCGAGCAGAAGAAGCTAAATACCTCGTCAGACTCGCGGGGCAGAAGTTATGGCTTGAGCAAGATCCAAGTACAGCAACGAGCTTACTGAAGGCTGCGGATGAACGCATTAAGTCAATGCGCGATCCCTCTTTAATGCCATTAAGAAAGGCATTAGCAAATGATATAGCAGCAACCGCATCAATAAAAAATACCGATATAGCAGGCACTGTATTAACCCTAGATACGCTTATTGAAGGGCTAGAAACCTTACCGCTAAATCGCGCTGAGACTCATTTTTCAGCAGAAGAACTAAAAGACACCGAAGTAAGTGGCTCACTGGATGACTGGCAATCAAATCTCGCCAGATCTTGGCAAGCACTCATCGATGACTTTGTCATTATTAGAAAGCGAACCACAGATGCCGCACCACTGTTAGAGCCTGATCAACAGTGGTATCTAGTTGAAAATACACGTAACAAGTTACTACAAGCTCAACTCGCGCTTTACAGACAAGATCAAGTCAATTACCGCAACTCGGTTAAATTAGCTAGAAAGTGGGTTTACCAATATTTTGACCTAGAAGATCAACATGTCATTGATGCGTTAGCCACACTCGACGCACTGAAAACCTTAAAAATTCAAACTGCGTCAATTGAGCGCTTTGACTCATCTAACTTACTAAATCAATTGGTGACATACGGTGATTTGATGACTGAGGAGACACAATAATGGTTCGTGCTCTCGTCTATCTTGGCATTATTTTACTTGGATTATGTGTAAGCCCTTTCCTCGCTGGCAATAAAGGATACCTTTATATTGCCCTTGGAGACTACCAAGCTGAAACCAGTATTGTATTTGCTTTTATCGCACTCATTGTATTTTACAGTCTGCTACAAGTGGTTGAATTTGTAGTTGTGTGGGTGCTTAACCTTATTATTGGTAGTCGCCTTTTACCTGAAAAATGGCGCAAAAAGGCGGCAAGAAAGCATACCCTTATGGGCGCCCTAGCCTTAGCAGAAGAAGATTGGCCAGCCGCAGAAAAAGCCATGGTTAAAGGCGCGGAAAAAGGTGAGATACCCGCGCTAAATCTACTTGCTGCAGCCCGTGCTGCTCAGCATCAAAATAACATTAGTTCTCGTGATGAATATTTAGCAAAAGCGGAACTGGAACCGTTAGCGGTCAAAGCTGTAAGTACTACTCGTACCCGTTATTTATTACAACAAGGTGAGCTCGATTTAGCCCGAAAGGAGCTAGAAAAATTAAACCCGACCAGTAAGAGTAAAGTCCCTGTTTTAAAACTTGCTGTAGATCTATACCAAGCACAACAAGACTGGCAGGCACTTAAGTTAATCTTACCTATTATCAGTAAAAAGCAGATCCTTACTGAAGAAGCCTTTAATACGCTCTCGCTCGAGACCAATATTGCCTTACTGCAAAGCGCATCGAAAACCAATGAGCAAGAATTGGAAAAATGCTGGCATTGGTTATCTCGGGGCGAAAGAAAACAAGCAGACTATATTGCAGAATACGCCATTGGATTAAACCGTTTCGGTCAAAAAGAGCAAGCGATAAAGTTGCTGCAAAAGCAACTCAAAGCAGCGCCTTCAAAGCCTATCTTCGAAGCGTTTTCACAAGTGCTTTTACCGGCAGATGTTGAAGCTAAAAAACAGCTACTCGCGCTTGAATCTCACTTTGAAGACAATGTTGATTACCAAATCTGTTTAGCTAAGCTCTATCATCAAAATCACGACTACCACAATGCTAAAATATGGTGGCAAAAAGCATGCTACCTGCAAGATGATATAACTAACTTGTATGCTCTCGCCGATGCTCAAGAGCATCAAGGCGAACTTAACAGAGCACTACAAACTCGACGTAACGCTGCAAAAATGTAGCTAACGCTTATATTTATTTTGAATATAAAAGCCACTTTTAAGTGGCTTTTTGACTTTTAAACAATTCCTCTAAAACCCTATTCAAAGCTAGCTAGTTGATAAAGTTAATTTTTAAAAATGGGTATCAAACCCAGTAAACATATCGCTTACCCACCTTGACTTTAGCTTATTTGACAACGCTTCAATGACGTACGAAATTTGTACTGTCAGTACAATAATTTAAAATGACTAAGTACTGACTATCCTCCATTTAGCTCACGGATGAGATAGTAGAGTAAATCATGATGGGTACATATATTTCAAAGCAGGATGCCACCATTGTTGAGCTTTCTGGCGTCATTAGCAGCCAAAACGATCAAGGTGAGATGGTCTCATTAAAAGTGGGTGATACCTTACGCCAAAATACTATGTTTAATGTCGCCGTCGATGCAACATTCAAACTCCAGTACAGCGATGGTACAACAGCCACCCATATAGACTTCAATGACAACAACGAGGTGACGACTTCAGGGTTTGAAGCGACTGACACAATAACTGAAACAATTGACCCTGAAATTGCAGCGTTACAAGCACAGATTTTAAGCGGTGAAGATCCGACTCTAAACCTACCCGATACTGCTGCAGGCGAAGCAAGCCCGACAGCAAATGAAGGTGGAGGGTTCGTATCAGTAAACCGTGCGGGTGACGAAACTATTGCAGGTGCAGGACATAACACTGACGGTTTCGAACAGGTACAAACTACTCGTATAGCTGAATTACCAAACTTCTTAGAGCAGTTTTCTCTGCCTACGATTACAACAAGTTCGGTTCGGTTATTTGAGAAAAATCTTTCTGACGGCTCAGAGCCTCAAATCGCATCACTTTCACAAGCTGAAAGCGTTTCTGTCACGGTGCAAGCTGGAATAAACGCATTAACCATTAACGGTGTCCAAGTATTTGTCGATGGTAATTTTATTGGCCCCGTCACTATCCCCAGTGAACACGGCTCACTTGTCATTTCTAGCTATGATCCAATTAATTCAATCCTCACCTACAGCTACACACTTAATAGTGCATTAGACCATAGTGAATCAGATATTTTATCAGAACTATTCTTAGTACAATTAACAGATAATCAAGGGGATATAACAACAGCAATCGTCACTGCCAGTATTGTTGATGATGCTCCATCGGGTCTTGACGATGTAAATGCCATCAATGAAGACAATCTTGAAGGCGTTTTAGGTAATGTTTTAGCTAACGACACCTTAGGAGCTGACCTAGCGGAGGTGACACAAGTATCCACCGCGACAGGTTCAATAGATTTAGCCACTGAAAACTTAATTGCAGGAAACTATGGATCATTAACCATTGCTGCTGATGGCAGCTATACCTACACCCTCAATGAGCAATCCACCGATATACAGGCTCTCGCGTTGGGTGATCAAGTATTTGAATCGTTTGACTACCTTCTGGTAGATGCCGACGGTGATCAGGTTTCTCTCACCTTAATCATTACTATTACCGGAGAAAATGACGCACCAGAAGTGACCTCCTCATTGGAAGATGCCATGGGTAACGTGATTGAAGCGGGAGTTTTAGTCGGTGGCAATATTGAGACAACCGGTCAAGCCCAAACAAGCGGAACGTTAACGGCGATGGATGTTGATGATGGCGCCGTGCTTACATGGAGTTTGGATAGCCCTGCTCAGACCCCATACGGACTATTCACTCTCGATGAAGACACCGGGGTCTGGTCTTTTACACTGAGTAATGAACTAGCTGATAGCTTAGCCTTTGGCGATATCGTTACCGAATCTTTTAATATAACAGTAACAGATGAATACGGATTGTCGGCTAGCCAACAGGTCACAGTGACAGTGGCCGGCACCAACGATATTCCGTTGATCACTTCCACCATTGCCGATGCGACTGGCGAAGTTCTAGAAGCGGGCGTCATGGATGGCGGTAATGATCCAGAGCCAGGCAGCCTCACCACGGGCGGCACGTTAACCGCCAGTGATGTCGATAACGGAGCCAGTTGGAGCTGGGGCTTTGTCCCTCAAGTCAATGACTATGGTACCTTCGGCATTAATGCCAG
>NZ_PJBL01000088.1:0-375 GCF_002836135.1 Shewanella sp. GutCb
AGTCCCACGTACATCAGGCGTAGCCCGCTCTGACATCTCAATCACGTACAATTTTGGCAATCGCCTTGGCGTCTTCTCATCCAGCTCTGAAAGCTTAAGCAGCCCCTCCACCTCCAACCATGGAGCATCTTTTGGGGTAAGCTGAGTGATCAGTGGCGTGACTAAGTCGAGCATCAGATAAAACCCTTAGATTGGCGACGGTTAAACACCGCGCCGTCGCTCTCAATCGTTGGCAAGTCATTACTTACCGGGCTTTCACCCTGTGTTGTAATACCGAGAGTTATTTTACCAGCCGCCACTTTTTCCAAGAACCGCACCGCATCGTCAAAGCGCTTACTAACCTGCTCGCTGGCCCCGTTGTCATACAGGCCATAA
>NZ_PJBL01000089.1:0-371 GCF_002836135.1 Shewanella sp. GutCb
ATATATACGTATAAATGACCAAATTATTTCTTATCGAGGCAGATAGTGTCGACGTTTAGCTTTCTTAAACGAGTCACTTTCTAACAAAGATAAGGAAAATTTTGGTGGGTCAGAGTGGACTTGAACCACCGACCTCACCCTTATCAGGGGTGCGCTCTAACCAGCTGAGCTACAGACCCATTTATACTTGTTTATTTGCTTCAATTCAGCGTTACTTTCGTCGTTTAATCAGTCATGTAGTGAACTACACTTCCTCTTTCGCTTCTCAAGTGCCTTGACTTGAAACAAATTAACATCGTCTAAACTTAAAGACGTATATTTTTGCTCTTTCTTTATAACAAGCATATCTGTGTGGACACTCAAACGTATTT
>NZ_PJBL01000090.1:0-344 GCF_002836135.1 Shewanella sp. GutCb
ATAACGGTGACAGTTTGATCGACATAGGCGCCTTTGTCATCCATGACACGGACCACAAAGGTCAATGTCTCAGAATCGCCTTCGGCTAATGCCTGGGTGTCGGCATCGTCATTGTTTAAGGTGTAGGTCCACTTGCCGTCAGCATCGACCGTGAAGGTGCCATAAGTGGTGTCCGGCGTGCCTTGTACTGACCACGTTTGCGTTGCACCAGTATCGACATCGGACGCGCTAAGTTGGCCTGTAGCTGTCGCGGTACCAGCAAGCACGGTACCGTTATCTTCATGACCGGCTTCGGTGACGCTGCCAGAGAGTTGATCGGCTAGGTTAGTGACAACCGGGACGTC
>NZ_PJBL01000091.1:0-341 GCF_002836135.1 Shewanella sp. GutCb
CTGGTCTATATGCAGCCGGCGAAGTCTGTGGTGGTATTCATGGTGTGAGCCGTTTAGGTAGTTGCTCAATTCCGGAATGCATGGTGATGGGTATGACAGCTGCACGCAGCGTCATGAAAGCCTAAATCTACCAGATAATAAAAGGAATGAGTGATGAGTAAATTTAAAGCGGTATTAGCGCTAACATTGGGTTGCCTGTTAACTCTATCTGCACAAGCAGTAGAGGTGCGAGACCACCATAAAGAAGTGATCGGTAAAGACTGTAAAACATGCCACGACAATGGCATCAAACAGTTTCCATCAGATCAAGCATGTTTGCAGTGTCATGATGTAGATGACTT
>NZ_PJBL01000092.1:0-321 GCF_002836135.1 Shewanella sp. GutCb
CTTCTAAGACTTCGCCAGTCGCATCGGCAATGGTGGAAGTGATCAACGGAATATCGTTGGTACCGGTGACAGTCACGGTGACAATTTGAGTGCTGAATGCACCAAACTCATCGGTGACGGTGACCAAGAAGGTCTCGTCGTGGGTTTCACCCGAGGCGAGGGCATCGACCAAGGCGTTATTAGCTAAAGTGTAACTCCAGACGCCGGTGCTGGCATTAATGCCGAAGGTACCATAGTCATTGACTTGAGGCACGAAGCCCCAGCTCCAACTGGCTCCGTTATCGACATCACTGGCGGTTAAGGTGCCGCCCGTGGTAAGGC
>NZ_PJBL01000093.1:0-311 GCF_002836135.1 Shewanella sp. GutCb
CAACTGAGCTAACAGCCCTTTCTGGTATTGCTGATATTACATTTTCTGAATTCATCTGCTTTTAAGCAAATCCACTTCAGAAGTGGTGGGCTGTGAAGGATTCGAACCTTCGACCAATTGGTTAAAAGCCAACTGCTCTACCAACTGAGCTAACAGCCCTTTCTGGTATTGCTGATATATCCAAGTAAATAACTAACTATCATTAGTTAAAGCCAACTGTCTGTTTCTACAAGAAACTGAGCTAACGGCCCTTTCTGGTATTGCTGATATTACATTTTCTGAATTCATCTGCTTTGAAGCAAATCCACTTC
>NZ_PJBL01000094.1:0-297 GCF_002836135.1 Shewanella sp. GutCb
GAGCTAGAGTTACAACCTGTAACTGTCGCTGCACAGCCCATTGCGGCACTCATTTTTAAGAAACTTCTGCGTTCCATTATCTTTTCCTCATTGCAGTTATGATTAGCACTGTTTGCATTAGCGCAGCTGGTAGCTAAACGACAACATCACTTGGTGCGCGTTATAGTTATGGTTCAGGTTACCTAAGGTGGTCAGTCCTGGAACTGTATTGACATCAATTTGCGCGTAATCGGTGTCGTAATAGCGCTCATACTGGTAAGCCAGTTTTAACGCCATCTCTTCGCTCAATGCGTAGTT
>NZ_PJBL01000095.1:0-291 GCF_002836135.1 Shewanella sp. GutCb
CGCATGTAGCTTGAGACTGTGGTTGAAAGAGAAGTAATCCCCCTGTGGCGTGGTGACGTCATAGGTGACCAGCGTGTTGCTGGTGGAGTTAGCGAACAAGTAGTCGCCGCCCAGACTGAGCCTGTCTTCAAGCAGCCCGGTATAGGTGAAGCCAGCGCCCAGATTGATAAACTCATCTTCGATATCAGCGAACCAATCCGGGGTTGAGAAACTCTGGCTGCCAGCTTGATTAGATTCGATCCACTGCTGACCGGCAAAGGCATAGCCAGACAGGTGCTCATCGAGTTGCAG
>NZ_PJBL01000096.1:0-291 GCF_002836135.1 Shewanella sp. GutCb
TGCATGTAGCTTGAGACTGTGGTTGAAAGAGAAGTAATCCCCCTGTGGCGTGGTGACGTCATAGGTGACCAGCGTGTTGCTGGTGGAGTTTGCGAATAGGTAGTCGCCGCCTAGGCTGAGCTTGTCTTCAAGTAGTCCGCTATAGGTGAAACCAGCGCCCAGATTGATAAACTCATCTTCGATATTGGCGAACCAATCCGGGGTTGAGAAGCTCTGACTGCCAGCTTGATTGGATTCGATCCACTGCTGACCAGCAAAGGCATAGCCAGACAGGTGCTCATCGAGCTGCAA
>NZ_PJBL01000097.1:0-282 GCF_002836135.1 Shewanella sp. GutCb
TTTGTTTGACTGCATGTAAATGGGGCTATAGCTCAGCTGGGAGAGCGCCTGCCTTGCACGCAGGAGGTCTGCGGTTCGATCCCGCATAGCTCCACCATTTACTTGATTGTTAAGAACTTAGGTTCGATAGCTATCTTGTAAATACACCATTTACTTTGCTAGTCGGTTAGAAAATTATTCTAATTGACTGAGTAAACTTACTTTACCAGTAGAAAGTAAGGCATGCATTGGATAGAGATGCCAAAGATAAACGAAAATTTATCTTTGGCTTTTTTAAGCCCG